>CACIUL010000032.1 GCA_902589825.1 uncultured Verrucomicrobiota bacterium | reverse complement strand
GAACGCCAAGCCATATGCTGTCATGACGGGCATGAAGAGCATGTGTAGTTGATTGGCATCATAAGCCTTATCAGGTAAGCCAAAGAGTGACATTCCCATGACTGCAAATAACCACATGGACAGGAGGGGCCAGCGAAAATCCGCAATTGAGCGGCGCTTGAAGGGGTGCAACAGGGCAAGGAAAAACAGTGGCGCTACGGCAATGGAGCCAAGAAAGGCATAAAGGCCATTTAACTGGTCAAGGGATGTATTGATAATCTTGGTGTAGAACCCAGCACCGAAGATGTTCTGGCTGGGGGGTTCATAGCTACGGAAGATGTATTCCTCTCCGACACTCATGCCTCCCAGCACCGAGAAATAACCGGAACCGAGCGGGGTACCCGTGATGTTGGCGTTACGGATTGCCCAAGGAGAGACCACGGCAAGAAAAACCAGGAGCATGAAGAGGGCAGCAACGCCACGAGGTTTAAAATATAAAGCGCTAAAGATGATTAATCCGACAAATGGCCATATAGCCAGCCAGTGGGAGAGCGCCAGAATCCCGAAAAATCCGGCGCAAAGAAGCAGCCAGATGAGCGGTTTGCGGCCATTAATCTCAGACTCAAGGGCCTTGTAAAGGAAGTAATTCACACAGGTGAAAAGAAAAAGCATCAACATCTGGGGCAAGCCTGATTGCGAGAATTGCCATAACAGTTCACACAGAAGCATGAGTAGAGCAGTGACGCTGCCGATCTTGGCATCGAAAATTCCCGTAACCAGAAGGAATGTCATGGCTATTGATCCCAGCAGGAAGAGAATGGAGACACCCGTGATGACCCGATCCAGAGGATAAACGGTTTCTTTGCGATCCCATTGAAAATCATCTTCATAAAAACCGAGGGCAATAGAGTTCAAAAGCGGGTTCAGCGGTGCATGATAGGTGTCATGCAGATCGGTGAGCGTGACGTCTTCGCTATGTTCAATGGCTTGCCGCAGGGACAGTGGACGAACCAGCTTGGTCTTGAAGCCGTTGCCCCGTGCTATTTCCCGGGCAATTTGGGCTTGTTCCAGACCTTTCTCATTCGTTAATCCACGAAAGCCCGGGGAAAGGTAGAAAAATGTTAACCCAATTAAGAGCAGCAGGAACAGTGCATAGCGAATGATGATTGCAGGATTTAATTCACCATTGGATGAGGAAAAGAGATTTCTCAGGGACATAATTGTGGGATTGACAAACAGTCTATGTCAAAGGCGGGCAAATCAAGCATGTTGTCATGAGTACAATGGCAGTTTTTATCCTGAGTCCTCCACTTTCAGCTTTCTTTGCAGTGTGCGGCGGCTGATACCCAGCAGTTTTGCTGCCTCTGTCTTGTTGCCTCGTGTGTGTGCCAGTGCCTTTGATATCAGTTGCCGCTCGGCATTTGCCAGGTCGAAGAGGTCCTGATTGGAATGTTCCTCCGCAGGATGCACGGTCCCGTGGGATGAAGAACCATTACGGAATACTGCAGGAAGGTGGCGCAATGTAATTCTTGAACCATTACTCATTACCACGCCATGTTCGATGGCCGTGCGCAACTCGCGGACATTGCCAGGCCATCGATGGGCACTGAATGCCCGCATTACTTCATGAGATATTTCATTAATGGGTTTGCCGTTTTCCTCGGCCAACTCCTTCAAAAACGCGTTTGCCAAAAGAGCAATGTCTTCTGCCCGTTCCCGAAGTGGGGGCAAGGTAATGCGAACAACATTCAGCCTGTAGAAGAGATCCTCACGAAATTCTCCGCTTTCCACAAGTTTCCCGATATCCTTGTTGGTTGCTGTTAAGAGGCGTACATCGATCTTGATGGGTTGATTTCCTCCAACCCGTTCAATGGTTCGTTCCCCCAGTGCACGCAGGAGTTTGACCTGTGTCGATGTGTCGATCTCGCCGATCTCGTCAAGGAAGAGAGTGCCTCCATCAGCTTGCTCAAAGCGTCCGATGCGTTTCTCGGTTGCACCGGTAAAGGCACCCCGTTCATGCCCGAAAAGTTCGCTCTCCAGCAGTTGCGGTGAAAGTGCAGCACAGTGCACGGTAACCAGCTTGGATTTCGGCCTGCCGCTGAGGTTATGTATTGCCTTGGCTACCAGTTCCTTGCCGGTGCCGTTTTCCCCGTCAATGAGAACGGTTGCCTTTGATGGGGCAACTTGTTCAATGGTTTCAAAGACAGGTTGCATTGCCGGTGATTTCCCCAGGATGTTTGAGACAGTGAATTCTTTTTCGACCTGCTTCTTAAGCTGGACATTTTCCTCCTGAAGTGAACGGGTTCTGATGGCCCGCTTGATCAAGATCTCCAGCTCATCAATGTTCAGGGGTTTGGTAACAAAGTGGTATGCTCCACGTTTCATGGCTTCCACCGCGGTATCTACCGAACCATAGGCAGTCATCATGATGCAAATCGGACTGGCAGCAATCCCAAGGGCCATGTCGATGAGTTCCATGCCGTCATCAGCACCAAGGCGGAGGTCAGTAACCAGAACGTCAACAGTCTCATTTTGCAGCACATCCATGGCCCCACTTATGTCCGCGGCGATGTAAATGTCGAACTCGTCCTCAAGAGAAAGCCGAAGCCCCTCGCGAGTGTTCTTCTCGTCATCGACAATGAGTATCGTGTGCATGTCTGGTTACTGGATGCTTAATCCGGTTTACTCTCTCCGGAGTCTGGCAATAGCCTCGCTGAGCGGGAAAAACGCGGCAGGAAAAGTGTCACGGTTGTTCCTTTGCCTTCCTCGCTGGCAATTTCCATTTCGCCTCCGTGTTCACGAATGATGCGCCGGATGATCAGCAGTCCCAGGCCGGTCCCTGATTTTTTGGTACTAAAGTAAGGCTGGAAAACACTGGACATGTTGTCTGCGGAGATACCTTCCCCGCTATCCGTGAAACTGATTGTGACGTATTCATCGGTGAGGTCACTGTGCACAACAATGGAGCCGCCTGGAGGGGTTGCCTGCGTGGCATTCTTGACAACGTTGTAAAAGGCCTGCTTGATCTGGTCCGGGTCGATTTGCAGGGGGGGCAGTGCCGAGTGCAGCTCAAGGGTGAGTTGCAGTCCCCGGTCATTGAGCTCCGGTTCGAGAAAGCGCATTGCTTCCCTTACCAGCTCATTAACATCGGTTGGCTCGACCCTTGGCTGAGAGGGGCGTATAGCCTTAAGGAACTGGTCAATGATATGATCCAGGCGTTTGACCTCAACTGTTGAGATATCAATGAGTTCACGAAGTTCCGCCTCATAAAGATCAGGAACGGCTTTTTTCAATTTTCGCTCCAGAAGCTGGAGATGAATATGCATGGAGTTGAGGGGATTACCAATTTCATGCGCTACACCCGCAGCGAGCATCGTCAATGCTCCTGCTCGTTCAGATTCCAGTTTTTCCTCCTCGCCCCTGCGGGACTCCGTTATGTCGCGGACCAGCATGACATATGCTGTGCTGTCCGTTTCTTCTTTGAGGTCTATTGGCTTGATGTAGAAGTTCAAGTAGCGGTTTTCGGGATAGAATACCTCCAGGTCACGTGACCGGGCCTCGTGATCACCCAGAATGAGGGCGTCCCAGTCAAGACCGCGGATTTTTTCTGTAATGTGGCTGCCACCTGTTTCATCCGGATTAAGCCCAAAGAGCCTACAGGCGCCCCGGTTAATGTAGCGAATCACGCCGGTTTCATCCGCGACAATGACTCCTTCCTGTAGGGCATCAAAAATGCTCTTGAAAAAACCGCTCTCTTCAGAAAGGCGATTGAGGAATGCCTGCACCTCACCCGGTTCAACGCGATCAACGCGCTCGATTAGCTTGTCAACGAAGCGGGATTTCATCAAGATGGCTGGCGATGAGCCAGAGGGAGATAAAAATGGTAATCTGCACTTTCCCCAACATGGAAAAAGCGCGACAAATTGGCACAGTGCTGGTGCAAACGCAACTTGTTGCCTGCGTCAATTTGATACCCAAAATCCATTCAATTTACTGCTGGGAAGGTAAATTGGAACAGCAGGAGGAAGTCATGGCTTTTTTCAAGACCAGCGCTGCGCTTTATGGCGAACTGGAAACAAAAATACTCGAGTTGCATCCCTATGAGCTGCCGGAACTGGTTGCCGTGGACCTGGCCGGCGGACTGCCGGCATATCTACAATGGGTATTGTCCGCAACGCAACCGGTTGATGAAGCATGATATTGTTCTCCGGCGAAGAGATATTTGGTTGGTAATGTGTCAGGGCTTAACCGCGGGGATGAAATTTGCGGTGCACTTCCTTCAGTCGCCTTTCATCAACATGGGTGTAGATCTGTGTCGTGCTGATATCGGCATGTCCGAGCATTTCCTGGATAATTCTCAGGTCGGCTCCACCACTGAGTAGATGTGTGGCAAAACTGTGCCGCAATTGATGCGGATGAATGGTATCGGCAAGGCCGGCACGTTTTGCCCTTTCCCTTACAATTTGCCAAACTCTAGAGGGGCTGAGCGGGGTGCCGCGAATGGACAGAAAGATATGGCTGGACGTCTTTGGCTTTACCAGGCTGGGCCTTCCTTGCTTTAGGTAATGCTCAACTTTCTGTCTGGCTTTGCTTCCGACGGGGATGACACGTGTCTTGTTCCCCTTGCCGGTTACTCGAATGAACCCCTCATCAAGGTGCATATGCTCAAGGCGAGAACTGATAATCTCGGCTAGACGTAACCCACTGGAATAGAGCAGTTCCAGAATAGCCCGGTCACGCATGCCAAGTGGCGTTTGCGTCTCGACGGATTCCAGCAGGTTTTCCACCTCACGCTCGTTGAGTGTTTTGGGCAGCATCTGATCAGGGCGTGGAGCAAGAAGACTTTCTGCGATATCCTCGGCAATGATCCCCTTGCCGGCCAGATACCTGGAAAAAATTTTCAGGATGACGATGACCTGCCGGATACTTGATGAGGCCAGCCCGTTTTTTTTGCGCTCTGCCAGGTATTCAGAGAATTGTCCTGTGGCAAGATCAACTGGTTTCCTGGCTCCGTGGGCAGATTGCACCCATTGGGCAAATGTTTCCAGGTTGCGCCTTACCAGTGCCTGGTAATTGGATGAAAGCCCGCGCTCGGTTGCCAGATGCATGATAAAGAGATCGATTGCCGACTCCATGTCCGTTGGGGGCTTCAATTTCTTTATTATCGTTTCAAATTAAGGTTTTGTCGTCCTGGAAAAAAATTCAGTATGTCACCATTTATGGGTAATGGCCGAAAATTACTAATGAGTGAGTGCGGGAACAACTGTGATTTTGCCGTCAATGTTCCCGATACCTCAAGGGCGTGGGGGCGGCTTGCGTTGTTCCTTGATGGTCTTCAAAAGAAGTTGCAGGGCGGGAGCAAGCATGGAGCCGTGATTGAAGCCATCCAGCTCGTAAAGCCTGGTATGGGTGTGCCTGGAAATTCTCATCATTCTGTGTAAGTAAGCATTTTCTTCGTAACGACCCAGTAATTCCAGTTCCCTGTCGCCCGTGATGAGAGTCAGGGGGGGGGGCATCTTTTCGCACATGATAAAGCGGGGCGAAACGGTCAATGATGGGCTGTTCGCCGCGAATTCCCTGCTCTTCGCGTGGCGTGAAGTGCGTGATTGCGTGACCACTGACGGGTATGAGGCCGGCAATACGGTCGGCATCAATATCGTGTGCAGCAAGGTATGCCTTATCCAGACCAATCATGCTGGTAAGGTAACCTCCTGCGGAATGCCCGGAGACAAATATTTGATTCACATCACCCCCGTATTTACTGATGTTACGGAATGTCCATGCCACCGCGGCAGCCGCGTCCTCAATATACGCCGGGCATTTTACCTTCGGGAACAATCGGTAGTTTACACTTACCACCGCGCAGCCCTGATTTTTAAGGGCGGCAGGAATTGCCTTTTGTCCACCGCGCAGCCCGCCGCCGTGAAACCATACAACAGTGGCAAATTCTCTTGTTTGCAGGGGATGGTATACATCTAGCTTGCAGCGTTGTTGCATATAGCTGTCCCATCCTTTGGAGGATTTCCCGCGATAGGGGATATTTTCCACCATCCCGTAGTCCGATCCACATAATTGAGATGACCACGTCAAGGGCAGGATCAATAGAGCAAAGCCCAGGAGGGACAACCTGCCGGAAAGAAGGTGGTTATTGAAGCTGATCATAACTGTAAATGTCCAAAAAAAGGCGACAAAATCAACCTTGGCGGATGTTTCTGCCACAGAGGGTTTTTGTTCTGAACTCTAGCTCAAGGCAGTCATGATGATTGCCCTGCCCTTTTTATCTATGGATGAATGCAGGAAATTACTTTCGTAAGCGGGTTGGCGTAATATAGTGCCCGCCCGCGTATTGTGTGGATTAGCTGATGCCAAAGGTTTACATAAAGACATACGGTTGCCAGATGAACGAGCGTGACTCGGCACAGGTCGCCAGGATGTTGACGGACAGGGGATACCTTATGACTGAGGAGCAGGCTGAGGCGGATGTGGTATTAATCAATACCTGCTCGGTGCGGGACATGGCGGAACAAAAGGCTCTCAACAAGATGAGTTCCATGCTGCATATGCGCAAGACCAGGCCGCATATGGTATATGGTTTCATGGGATGCATGGCTCAGAGCCGGGGAGAGGAACTTCTTGGTGAAGGTGCCGACCTCGTCGTAGGCACCCAGAAATATCACCGTGTTGCCGATTATGTTTCGGAAATCTTCAAGGCCAGGGAGGATTTTCGTATTGAGGATTTACGCACTTCCATCGTGGACACGGAGGAAGAGGAGGGTTCCCAGAATACAATCCGTGACGGGGCGGCCTCCGGGAACGCCGCGACTGCATTTGTGTCCATCATGCAGGGATGCAACATGAAGTGCTCGTTTTGCATCGTGCCCTATACCCGTGGTGCCGAGCGCAGTCGACCCATTGATGAAGTGGTGGATGAGGTCGAGCGACTTGCTGCTGGAGGCGTGCGTGAGGTGACCTTGCTGGGACAAATTGTTAACCTTTATGGGCGCCATGAGTTTCCCGCAGTAAACGGCAAGAGCCCGTTTGTGCAATTACTCGAGAAGGTGGCGTCGGTGGATGGCATTGAAAGGGTGAGGTTTACTTCTCCTCATCCCGTAGGCTATAAGCAGGATTTGATCGAGGCATTTGGTACCATTCCCGAGCTTGTGGAGCATGTGCATTTTCCTGTTCAATCCGGATCCAACAAGGTCCTCAAGGCCATGCGCCGTCCCTACAAGGTTGAGAAGTTTGAGCAATTAATTGAGCGGATGCGGGAGGTGAAGCCCGAGATTGCGGTGACCACGGATATTATAGTGGGTTTCCCCGGCGAGGGGGATGAGGAATTCGCCCAGACACGTGCCCTCTGTGAGCGTGTTCGCTTTGATAATGCTTTTGTTTTTCGTTACTCGAAGCGCCGCGGAACCCCGGCGGCCGTCATGGAGGATAGCCTGCAGGTTTCCGAGCGGGTAAAGGAGGAGCGCAACAAGGATTTGCTGAGGGTGGTGGACCGTATTTGCACCGAGAAGAACATGTCACTGGTGGGCACCTGTCAGCAGGTCCTGTGCGAGGGGCCAAGCAAGCGCAAGGCGGAAAAGCTCACCGGCAGGACCCGCACCAATAAGATTGTTATTTTTGACGGCGAGCGTGAACGGCTTGCCGGGAGTGTATTTGACGTGAAGATTGAGCACTGTACAGGGCATGTGCTCTATGGCACACCATTATTAAATTGTTAGAGCGATGACCCGTCATCTTTATTGTGATTTCCTTAGCTTACAGGTTGTTGGCCTGATCATCGGGTTACTACTGGTCATTACCCATGCCATGGCGCTGGTGAAGCCGTTGCTGGTGCAGGATTTTCTCCGGAAATTTCCGCGGCACCGTGAGATTGGAATCGCGATCCTTGCAATTGACTTTATTTGGGCTTTCTGGCTGATCGGCAATATTGACCTTGGGGAATTTTATACCTGGGAAAAACCAATCCGCATTATTTTGCCGGTCTGTTTTGTGCTCTTTATTCTATTTGTCGAGGAGTTCCTTGCTGTTCGTGCAACAGGCATCTTTCTCCTGCTTCTTGCCTGCCCTCTTCTTGATGTCGCTTTCTTGAGGGATCCTGTAACCCGCTTATTGCTGCCATTGCTGGCCTATGTGTGGATCTTGTTTGGACTATTCTGGATCGGGATGCCTTACCTGATGCGTGATCAGATTGCATGGTTGAGCAGGCATGCCGGCCGCTGGCGTTTTTTTTCCGGAGCGGGACTTCTTTATGGTATCGCACTGTTTGTTTGCGCTCTGGCTTTCTGGGGAGCCGCCCAGTCCTAGCAAGGCAGAATGAACCTTGAGTTGAAAAGATGTTGGGGAAAGAGAAATGCCCGCCATTTGGGAGGCATTCCGGTCTGTAGGTTTCGAAGGTGGATCAACTGAAAACCATGAAACGGATCCTGGAATTTTCCTAGATACATACCCATGGGCAAAGTATTGGTGATCCGCGGAGGTGCGATTGGTGATTTTATACTGACCCTTCCGGCAATTTCGCTTTTAAGGCACGGTCTTCCGGATGCATGTGTCGATATACTTGGCTACCGGCCAGTGATTGACTTGGCTGCTCAGGCCGGGCTTGCGGATGACCTCCGTTGCATAGAGCATGGGTCTCTTGCCGGTTTTTTTGCGCCTGAGAGTGAACTGGACCGGCAATGGTGTGAGTATTTCTCGGGTTTTGACCTTATCATCAGCTATCTCCATGACCCGGATGGTTATTTTCGCGGGAATCTTCAGCGAGCCGGCGTGAAGGAATTACTTGAGGGGATCTCAAGGGTTGATGTCGCAACGGGTATACATGCTGCGTGTCAGCTGGCAAAAGTGCTTGAGGACATTGCGCTTTTCCTCGACGACCCGGCCCCGTTAATACACCTGCCGGATACAGGCGATATGGCCGGTGCGAATCCTGTTGCCATTCACCCGGGCAGCGGTGGAGCGGCCAAGAACTGGCACCTGGAGGAATGGATCCGCCTTGGTGAAGGCATAGCCGATCATGATGGCCACTTCCCAATACTCTTGATTACAGGGGAAGCCGAGGAAGAAAAGCATGCAAAATTGGCAGAAGCGTGGCGCGGTGCCGGCGTTGTCTTTCAACATGCACACAACTGGCCATTAACCAGGCTTGGGGAAGCACTCTCAAAATGCCGCCTTTTTCTTGGCCATGACAGCGGGATATCCCATCTTGCTGCTGCAG
The DNA here is from genome assembly GCA_902589825.1 of uncultured Verrucomicrobiota bacterium. Classification (GTDB taxonomy): domain Bacteria; phylum Verrucomicrobiota; class Verrucomicrobiia; order Verrucomicrobiales; family DEV007; genus CACIUL01. Next base: position 29,162 of record CACIUL010000032.1, on the reverse strand, counting down.
TGGGGATTCCATGCCTTTTGCTCTTCGGGCCTACTGATCCTGCGATCTGGGCCCCGGCGAACGAGAAGGTGGAAGTATTGCGAAGTAAGACCGGCAGGATGAGTGACATTGCATACCGGGATGTTTTCAAAAGGGTATCCCGGCTTTTAAGTTGCTTGTAACACGCCATTTTTTTGTTATTTAATCGGGAATATGTCTGCGCGGTTTTCCACATTTCTATTTTTTGGTGCACCTGGAAGCGGTAAAGGAACACAGGGACGTGTCCTTGGCCAGATACCGCGGTTTTATCACTGTGCCTGCGGAGAGGTTTTCCGTTCCCTGGATACCCGAACGGATCTAGGCAAGGAATTTGTTGAATATTCCAGTCGTGGTGAACTGGTCCCTGATGACATCACCGTGAAGTTGTGGAAGGCATCCATTGACGCAAAGGTTAAGTCCCATGCCTTTAAGCCTGACATCGACTTTTTGGTCCTTGACGGCATTCCCAGGAATGTCGGCCAGGCCAAGCTGATGGATGAGCATTGCGACATTGTCCAGGTTTTTCACCTTAGTTGCCCGGACCGTGAGGAACTCAGGCGTCGTATCCGCAAGCGCGCGCTCAAGGAGAACCGCCTTGATGATGCTTCCGATGATGTGATTGAAAACCGGATGCACCAGTATGAGCAGGAAACAAAGCAGCTGTTTGCCTATTATTCGCCGGAATTGCTGACTAATATCAATGCACAGCAACCACCCATCAAGGTGTTGCAGGATATTATCTACAGGATCACTTCCTTGCGGGTCTGGCAGGAGACAGCAGATGAAGTGTATTGATTCCGGTATTTGGCTCATGATACTGTCGGCGGTGGCGTGAAAATTGTATTTTTTGGTACAGGTGAGATTGGCCTGCCCAGTCTTGAGGCTCTCGCGGCTTCCCGTGATCATGAGTTGCTGGGTGTGTTTACCCAGCCGGACAAACCCTTCGGGCGGTCCGGAAAGCTCAAGGAGTCAGGACCAAAAATGTTCGCTTCCAGCAGAGGGATCGCAGTCCATCAACCGACGAGTATGCGCAATACCGGGAGCGTGGAATTGTTGCGGGGCTATGCCCCGGATGTCGTTGTTGTTGTCGCCTACGGACAGATTCTTCCGAAGGAGGTGCTGGAGATACCCTCGGTTGCCTGCCTGAACCTGCATGCATCAATCCTGCCCCTCTATCGGGGCGCATCACCTATTCAGGGGGCTGTTCTTGCCGGCGACTGCCAAAGTGGCATGACGGTGATGTATATGGACGAGGGTCTGGACACAGGTGATGTGTTGCTGGTGCATAAAGTCGAACTGAACCCCGGGGAGACTGGCGGCTCATTGCATGACCGCTTGGCTGATATTGGTCCCATTGCCTTGATGAAGGCTTTAAAAATGCTGGGTGAGGGCAAGGCCCCGCGCAGCCCACAGGATGAGAATGCAGCCAGTCATAAGGGCAAGTTGCAGCGAGCTGATGGTGCCATTGACTGGCGATTGGGTGCGCGGATGATCTGCCGCCAGATTCATGCCTATGAACCATGGCCGGGGACTTTCGCCGTGTCAGGTGAAGGTGTCGTGATCAAGATTTTCCCACCTGCCGAGGTCTTGGATGATTATCGTTTTGAGCCGGGTCGAATCATCGAGGCCGGAAGGGATGGGATCATTGTGGGTTGTGGGCAAGGCGCACTCAGGTTTCTTGAGCTTCAGCCGGCGGGAAGCCGGAGGATGGCGGTGATTGATTTCCTGTCCGGACATAAATTGCAGGCCGGGGATTTTTTCGCAGTCGATAGCTGAGAAAATAGCTTTTCAAGCCGCGTTGTTTGTTGTTCCCTTGGAAGTTATTTCCATACATAAGCATGCCCGATTCAATCCTCCGGAGGAATTTCAAACGCGTTGTCCTTAAGTTAAGCGGTGAGGCACTGCGTGAACCGGGAAGTCATGATAATATCTCGCCGGAGATTGTGGAGAGGATGGCTGAGCAGGTCAAGCTTGCCCACCAGGCAGGAATAGAGATTGGCGTCGTTGTCGGAGGGGGAAATTTTTGGCGGGGTATCAGTGCCAGCAACAGGGGCATGGAGCGTGCGACAGCCGACTACATGGGCATGCTGGCAACAGTAATGAACTCCTTGGCCCTGCAGAGTATGCTCGAGGATATGGGCGTTCCGACCAGAGTCCAGACAGCAATTGAGATGAAGAATGTTGCGGAGCCCTTCATTCGCAGGGTGGCCATGCGTCACCTTGAACTCGGCAGGGTTGTCATATTCGGTGCAGGTACCGGCAACCCGTTTTTTTCCACTGACACAACCGCAGCGCTGCGCGCGAGTGAAGTCGGAGCTGACGTGGTCCTCAAGGGCACCAAGGTTGATGGTGTTTATGATGCGGATCCTGTGCAGAACAAGGATGCGAAGCGCTACGAAAAGGTCACTTTCCAGGAATGCCTGGAAAAGCGCCTCAAGGTATTTGATTCCACCGCGTTTAGCTTGTGCATGGATAACAACACGCCGATCATTGTCTTTGACATGACAGTGGAGGATAATATTCGTAAGGCACTGATTGGTGAACCGATCGGCACCCTGGTAACCTCCGAGGATACCGATTAACATAATCCCGATGATCAATACCCATGGATAAAGACACACTGACGACTGAAACACAGGAGGCCATGAGAAAGGCCGTCGAATACACTTTACATGAGTTTTCCAGCGTGCGAACGGGCAAGGCTTCACCGGCCTTGGTCGAGAACATTGATGTCCAGGTGCAATCCTATGGTTCAACAATGAAACTCAAGCAACTGGCGGTCATATCTTCCCCTGAACCAAGGATGTTGATGATATCCCCATTTGATCCCTCGACCGTCCAGGACATTGAGCGCGGAATCAAGGAGTCAAAGCTGGGTATCAACCCGGCCGTTGACGGCAAGATGATCAGGCTGCCCATTCCTGAGCTTTCCGAGGAGCGCCGCAAGGACCTGGTCAAGCTGGTTCGCCAAATGGCTGAGGAGGGCCGTGTGCGTGTGCGAGCCGCACGCAAGCAGGGAATGGACGGTGTTAAATCCCTGAAGGCGGATAACTCAATTACCGAGGACCAGCAGAGAGACCTGGAAGTTGAGGTTCAGGAAATGACGGACAAGTTTGTCAAAGAAATTGACGAGCATGTTGGTAACAAGGAAAAGGAAATCATGACGGTCTAGGCTTCGGGCCTTCGGTATAGAGCTTGATGGCTTTTGCCATGTAAACCTGTCTCGACGAATTCTTCACTCCCCGATAGGGTAGAGGTGTTTGATTCAGGGGCTCGAGGGAGAGGCTCGAAGGAGGGGTTCGAGCAGAATAAACCATGAACCACGTCGCACGAACAGCAGGAGGAATTCCTTCATTTTCCTTTCAGTGTGAGGATTCGTTTTATCTGAGGAAAATACAGAGTTCTTCCGGAATGGTTGCTCGGTCTCAACTAAGAAGAGAATAGACGAAACCAGTGATCCTTGGCATCACCTGCTAAGGCCTTGGCCGTATTGCAGCCGGGTAATGGGCCGTGCCCATCGACAGTCAATTCGCAGGCAAATAAAATTACCGTGACTGCGGTAAATTGCCAAAACGGGCATTGGTTTCCCAAGCCTCGTGGCGCGCCTGCGGAAGGTTGCTCAGGCCACTGTCCAGCCCTGACCCATCCCAGTTTCCCACTTGTGTCGACTCACAACTTGTGAATGCCGCGGCAAATACAGTCACCATCCCCAGCGAAAGGAAAATACGAACGAACTTTGTTGTCATTTTTTTCTTGGTCTAACCTGCTTTGACTACGCGGGATCGTGAAGGAAATTGTATCAGAATAGTGGTAACTACTCGCCCAGATTCTTAAAGATCACGGAATCACCCTGAATCACGTTGCCGCTGATATCCTTCTGGTTAATATCAGCCACGGTCAATTTAGGCCGTATTGAGACGATCTTAAGGGTGGCGATGCGCTTCTCGCCCCGCTTGACAATCAACTCTGAATCGTTCTCTACGCCCTGGTCCTTGCCGACGTTGATCACCACAAATCCCCACCCCTCATTCACTGCAGTGACAGAGCCAACCAAGGCATTACGTTCAATGCTTTCCAAGCGATCTGCCTGTACCTGCTTTGCTTTTTCAATCCGGGTCTGGTTTGCAGCAACCTTTTTACTGACAATATCAATCTCGGCCAGCTTTGCTGCCAGTTCCTGCTTGGCGTCATCCAGATCACTCTCAAATTGCTTCAGCGTGTCGGCTACATTTTCCAGTGTGACACCAGGGAACTGGGCCCTCATTGTTTCGACGGCTTGCTCGGCTTCCGCAATTTCCTCGTCGATGGGTTTCATCTTGGTGTTGAGGCTGCCGATTTCTGAATTGAGCTTTTGGATGTCCAGGTTTGCCTGTTCCAGATCAGCGGTGTGCTGGGCAAGTTCCCCTTCGGTTTTCATCTGTAACTCAAAGGCGGTTACCAGCTTGGGGTCCAGTTCTTCTTCAAATTCTATTAACAGGCGATCAATCTCTTCGTTTGTCTTCAAACGATCCTTGCGGTCCTGAATATAAGCTTCGCGATTTTGCCAACTAAACACTGCAGAGGCAAGAAGTGCACATGAGGTAATGATAAGTAGGATTTTTATCATGATTTTCTGGGTAAATGTTTACGGGAGGGTTCCTGATAAAACTGATTTTAGTTGCCTAGCCCGAACGGGTCATCATCGTCCGGTGCTGCAGGGGCCGGGTCGGGTGCAAATGGGTCATCGCCGGCAGCAGGCTGGTTTGCCGGCGCAGCCGGTGCAGCCGGTGCAGGTGCTGGAGCAAGCTTGGCGGCTTCAGCAGCCCTTTTCTCAGGATCCCATTTGGTCAGCACATTAATGGCAACCGTATCTCCCGGATTAATTGAGGAATCCTCAGCAACAGTGAGAATGTCACAAACGCTCAAGTTCGGCTCGAGGTTGGTAATGCGCAGGGTTCCAATGACATCATCACCGCGCTTGACGTCAAGTCTTGTGCGAGCATTCACTCCCTGATTGGCTCCGGCGTTTATGATGACAAAACCCCAGTTGCCATAGGTTGCTGCCACGCTGGCATTAATGGTAACCATTTCACCTGCTCTTTGCATGGAGACTTTCTCACGGAAAAAGGCAATGGTTTTCTCGGTTTCTATGCGGGTTGCAACCATCTTCTTGAAGTTTTCCTTGGCGATCAGGATCTCCTGCTGGACGGTGGCCATCTCGGCCTGAAGGTTCTCGCTTTTCTCAACGAGATCCTTGATCTCTCCAATCTCGGCAACATCTTTCCTTAGCTTTTCAAGCCGGACCTCTTTCTGCGCAATGAGCTCTTCGAGCTGCTTCTTGTCATCTTCAAGTTGCGCTTCCTTGGCCTGGGCTGCGAGGCTCTTTTTCTCCTCCTCATCGCGTTCAGCGGTAACCTGTTCAATGTCGGCCTCCGTGTCGTTTTGGCGCTGTACCATAGCGGTACGGTGATCCTGCATGGATTGCAGGTTGGCCTTGGCCCGTTCAAGCAGCTTGGCTTCCCGTGCAATATCTTTCTCGTTAAAGTAACGGAGAGTTGAAGCGGCAATCGCGACTAGGATGGCGAGTATGGTCAGTGACTTCCACATGGCGTTAGGACAGATCTTGGTTTGGAGAGGGGTGAGAGGTTGATGGGTGAGATTTTATAATCCGAGTATTATTAAGGATATTACGGGGGAAAAACAACCATAAACACTCCCCGAAAGGGTGTTTTTCGCCTTGAATTATGGCCTTTTTGATGATTTTTGGTTGATTCAGTCCCTTCCGGAGAGGGCGATGAGAATCTGGATGATATACCAGAAAAGCAGAGCGATGCCGGCAAAAAGGTGCAGGGAGGCTGCCACATGCTTATCCGGGGGATAGTGATGGATGATATTTGAGGTGCTGTGGAGGATGGAAACTGAGGCCAAGATGGCCATGGCACCCGAGAAGATGAGGCCTAGGCCAAACCCAAAAATAATACTGGCAACAATAATACCCAATGCCACGAAAAACCCGATGGTCAGGATGCTTCCCAGGAAGGAAAAATCCTTGTTGGTGACAAAGGCTGTCATCGTTATTCCTGCCACCAGCACCGCGGTGATCAGTCCCGCCTTGGCAATCAGCTGGCTGCCCTCAGGAACAAAATTGAGCGCAAGGTAAAGGATCGGCAGGAAGATAATGGCTTCAGCGAGGGTGAAAATTCCAAGGCCGACATATTGCATTGTCCTTGAGGAATCCGACCTTGCCCACTTGTCGGCAATGAAAGAGACAGCCATGAACAAGCCCAGAACGACCAACCATCCCATGCCACCGGTCATTTTTATGACCATAGACTCAATGCCGGGCAATTGCAGGAGCAAGGATTCTAGGACAATGAATGCCGCGATGGCACCGGCCAGGTGGAAATAGGTCTGCTTGATAAACTGTGCGCGAACCGAGGGCTCCGCTCCGGCAACGACATATGGGTTTGCGTATCCTGTGTTCATGGTTGGCTTTTTAATGATGAGTGTTAATAGTCGGCTCTGTTGGGTCCGGCAAAGATTTGCCTCACTTTTAGCTTAGGCATTTTAATGGCGAAAGTGCAGGCTGGCAAGCCTTCCCTGACCTGGCCTGCTGGCAGGTGACAGGCTTAGTCCGGCCATGGTGCGGCTACTGCCCGCATGGCGGATTTTGCCAAGAGGGGTGGCAGCCCGGGGTGCTCGGATAGCAACCGGGCAAGCAGGCCGCTGACCCTTGGTGCCGAAAAGCTGCTACCGATGACACTGCGTGACCCGCCGTCAAGCCATGCGGCTTGCCGCTCTTCGCCAAGTGCACCGAACTCAACGAGGTCGCCGGCCCGGAAAAAGAGTTGATCAGCTCCGCCAGGGGCACGGGTCACACTGAGTGCGGATGGAAAGTGTGCAGGCCACTCGGCTATGGAGTAGTCCTGGTTGTTGCAGGCGGCGACAACATGCACCCCACGTGTGTAGGCCTCGTCAATCCAGGACTTGAAGCCCATCACGAATTCCGTCCTGCCGGGACAACCGAAGGAGCAGTTGAGAATGTTATAGCCGCGGTCGATGGCCAGCCGGGCACCAGCCCTGATGACGGATGCACGGGCCTCCTTGAAGGCGCCAAGCACCCGAAAATTTCCGATTTGTGCATCTGGGGCAATGCTGTGCAGGATGCCGGCGACCGCGGTGCCGTGACCAAAGACGTCGTTTCCATCACCTTCGTGAACCGAGATCATGCCACCCTCTGCCTTTACGCAGAGGTTGTCACTTAAGCGGACGCCGTTAAGCTGTGGGTGACTGCTGTCAATGCCGGAATCAAGGACGGCTATCCGCACTCCGCGCCCTGTGCCACAGGCAAGTGCCGATCGCGTTTCGGAGGGATTGATCCACAAGGGAGATTTCGAATCATCCATCCTGCCAGCCAAGGATTTGTTCAATGAGCGTGAGGTCGAGAAGGCGCGCGATGGTTGCGGATGCCAACTCGAGGTCGCCAAGATCGGTTCCGGAGAATGTTTTGGCCTCTTGACCATTGTCGTCCTCAGAGAGATGGACGCAGGAGACAATGCCCCGCAGGCTGTTGGCAAAGGTCAGGGGAATGGCGATCATGGCCTCGGTTTGTACGCCGAGTTGTTTGTCCAGCAGTGGGCTGTGGCCCGGGTTTAGGTGAATGGCGTTTTCACAGAAGGGCTGGCCTGTGGCAAAAACCATGCTGATAAGCCCCTGGTCGGCTGGCAGCTTGAACTTGCCGTTGAGGAAATGATCAGCATGCTCACCACAACCAAAGACGGGGACGAGGTGGTCTCCTGCGCTATCGACCAGCCATATTGCGCCGTGACCGGCACCGATTCTCCGGAAAGTATCCAACAGGGTATTTTTTGCCAATGCGGGAAGCAGGTGGCTGAAGCTATCGGCATCCAGCCGGTCGCCGGCGCTGGAGAGTTTACTGCGCAGCTGCTGAGAGGCAGCAGTGAGCTCGGAGCAAGGTGATATACTGAAGCCACCCATGTCAGGTCAATGGTAACGGTCTGCAGGATGGGGTTCCGGCGGGTGGCTTGGGGGTAATCTCAGTGGTCTTGGACGCATTTCCTCCTACCCGTCCAGCTGCTTGAGAAGGAAATCAACGGCATTCTGGTTGGTGAGCAATTCACGGGAAACTTCCTTGCGTTCCTGTTCCGGCAGCTGGCCGGCACTAAGTTGCCTTAACTTCCCTTCCATCTCGGAAGTGAGTGCCTCGCTGCTTCTTCCGCCAACTTCCGGTGAGAATTGCTGCAGGAAACGGTCCAGTATGTCGATTTCATTGGTCATATTAAAAGGATGGGTTTTCTGATCCGGACGAACCGATAATCAAGAATATGCAGATAAATTCCGTTTTTTTTCAATATTCGTTTTCCTTAGCCTAGCCAAACAGGTCTGATGACTGCTTACACAACCCGACAAAATCCTCCCAGCGCAGTTCCAGCCACGGGTCAATGCGTTTGAGCTCGCTGACTGTCGCGGCCCGGATTTCCTCCATCACGGCGGATAGGTTTCGACTGACCTTGCTCTGGCTCCAGTTCCACATTTTGCCCGCCAATTCCTGATCGATTCCGTGTATCTTCACGAGCTTGAGCACAACGAGTTTTTCAGGATCAATTCTGGAGAATGCTGCCAGCATTGCGTCACGCAGCAAGCCTACTAGCCGGTCCTCGCTATCCCCTGTTGCTTCCTCGCCAGGCAGGGCGTCAAAGGCATCACCGGGCCGTTGCTCATCCCTGCTGCCGGGCAATTCTCCGCGGAATTTCTGCCGCCTCTTGTAATCAATGAGGCGGTTCAGGGCGGTGCGTGTCAGGAATGCGTTCAGGGTGCCCTTGCCACTGAATTTTTCCAGTAATGGGCGACGGCCCTCCCGGGAATCAAAACAGTCAGTCCACAGGTCCGCGATAATGTCCCTTGCTTCAGTGTCACTGGCACCCCTGTTACGCAGTATCGCTTCCAGACGGGCATTGTTTTCCGGGCACCTGATCGTTGAGGCTGCCGCTTCATCGCCTGCCAGAGCTGCCTCGATCAGTGCAAATTCCTCAAGTTTTCCCTCAGGTGCTTCGTTGGGTTTCTCCATGCCGATATTACTGAGGGTAGTTTCCTCATAACTTGGCCTGTGCGTCAACCACCGAGCGAAGGAGAAATGTCCCGGAATAGCGAGCGGCACCCCGTTAATCGGGGTGCCGCCGCCGTGTTTCATGCATTATCGCTGGGTTTGGGGGATTTTTCAGGAAGGATAACGGGGTGGTTGAGGTAATGACGGGCGAAGCAGGTGGATTATGCAGATTATTGTCAGGAAAACTTTTTCCCGCTTCCGTTTGCTTAGTGGAATGCAAAAACCCATGCCGGGTTTACCGGGAGGGGCGGCAATTTATTTGTTGCTCCGATGTGACTGAGCCCGGGTCATTGACGTTGCCGTCTGGCTTCAAAAAGGCAGATACCTGCAGCGACCGAGACATTCAGGCACTCAACGGATCCTCTCATTGGTATTTTTGCCAGGAAATCACAATTTTCCTCAGTCAGGCGCCTCAACCCATCACCCTCTGCACCCATGACAATGGCCATGGGGCCTTTCAGGTCGACATCATAGATGTGCTGATCAGCCTTATCCGAGGTGCCGACAAACCAGATACCCCTATCCTTCAGGGCGCGCATGGTGCGCACGAGGTTTGTTACCTGGATGTAGGGAACGGATTCCGCTCCCCCGCAGGCCACCCTCCTTACTGTCTCGTTGAGCGGCGCTGAGCGGTCCTTGGGAGCGATGATCGCGGCACATCCCGCGGCATCAGCAGTGCGCAGGCAGGCTCCAAGGTTGTGGGGATCCTGAACATGGTCGAGAACCAGCAGTAGCGGCGCCTTTTGCTTCTCGATGATGGCAGGCAATTCATCCTCCCGCACGGCTTTCTTTCTGGATGAAAAGTCGGTGTGCAGGTGCCTTCGTTGTCCGGCGGAACGGGATTGTCTGGCCACGGGTTATATTGAACGAGAAATGGCGGGACGGAAACTGAAATCAACAATCTGGCAACCAAATCACGGTCTGCCGGCTTTTACCTGTATCTATGATCGTGTCTTGTTCCGGCTTCCCTGCTCAATCTCGCCTCCCTCGACCTTCACCTTCTCTCCCAGCAAGTGCCTTGCAAAAAATGCCTCCAGTCGCTTGTCGACTTCAGGAGAGTTGAATCCGCCGTGGCCGCCACCCTTTACCGTAATCAGGGAGGAAACGCATCCTGCCTTGAGCAGCGCCTGGTGCAGGATGACGGACTGGTTATAGGGTACCAGTTGGTCATCGGTTCCGTGAATGGAAAGCATCGGGGAGTCGTCCCGCGAGACATGCGTGATCGGTGAGGCGCTCAAGGCGGCTTGCTTGCTTTCCTGCAGCGGACCGCCTACGAGCTTGGACTCCGGTGAACCCGGGGCATCATGGTCGATGCGGCTCGGGAAGCGCGACATTTCCAGTAATGCCGAGGGCCCAAAGAAGTTTCCCACGCAGTTGACCCTGCTGCTTTGATCCCGGTAAGTTCCAAGCTCGCCCTCGAGTTCATCAACACCGCCGCTTGTTCCCAGCATGGCAACCAGGTGCCCCCCGGCAGAGGTGCCGAAGACACCTATGTGCCTGTGGTCGAGACCGTGTTTTTTGGCGTTGCCGCGAATCCAGCGAATTGCCGCCTTGCAGTCATGGATTTGTGCCGGCCAATGTGCCTCATCAGTCAGCCTGTAACCGACGCTGACCCCGGCATATTTTCCGCTTTCAACAAACCGTGCCAATTGCCTTGTTCCGGAACGCTTGTCACCGTTTTGCCACCCTCCTCCATGAATGAATACCAGGACGGGAAGGGGTTTTGCGTTGTGCTTAGCCGGCAAAATCAGGTTGAGGGTCTGCCTCGGGTTGTCGGTGTTGGCATAGGCAATATCTGTTTCAATCCTCAGTGATGCGTTTGCCTGCTGTTCCCTCGGGTTTTTCTTGTCGGCAGGTTTTCTGGCTTTGTTCCGGAAAAGAGTGTCTTCCTGCCGGGATATAAAGCCGTCCTTATTGCTGTCGGCCCGTTCAAAGTTCGGCTTTGCGTTTGCGGGCAGTTCCTCGCGCGTGAGTTTCCCGTCACCATTTTTGTCCCAGCGGTCAAAGGCAGTCCTCTTGGCCTGACCGTGGGCAGCATTCATGGTTGCGGCGACAAACAGTACAAAGGTGGGGATGGTGGTAGCAGGAAGTTTCATTTGGTCGGTATTTGTGCGGGGCTGGGATGATCCAAGGTTGACCTTGTGATTGTGCTGTCCAGAAAATTCATGACGGTTGCCCTGAACATGGTTTTCTGCTTTTTCTTCATGTATTGATTGCCTGTTCAACGGGCCCGTAGTGAGGGCATACCGTGCACAAAACGCGCTACTTCCCCTGTTTTTATCTGTTTTACGGGTATTTTAACTCATTCAGAGTAAAGGATAAAAACGATTTTAGGCAGGAACTTTCGACCACTCGGCTCATTCGTGCTATCGGTAAAGCCTTTGGCTTCCATGAGCCGCCACGATGAAAAAGATTTCCCGCAAGGATATCGCAGGAATGTCCACCATGGAGTTCCTGAAAGCTGGGGCTGGCCCTTATCGCCAACTTGCCGGATACCTGAAGCCTTATAAGGCTCGCTTTTGCTTGGGCATTTTCTTTGGGGCGCTCTATGGCCTGATGAACGGGGGAATGGTGCTTACCATCAAGTTTGTGGCTGAGCAGGTCTTCGGCAGCAAAAACAGCGCCAAGGAGTTTGATAAGCTTGTTGATACGCTGCCAGAGGAAGCAGTTGCAGAAGGAGGCGGAGCGATTGATGCCACGCGCGCGGTTTTTCAGGAGGCTTCTCAAGTCGATACCGGGACAGCCCTGACGGGATCCCTCATGCTGGCTGCCATGCTGGTGCCTGCGATCATGTTGTTGAGGGGATTTTGTGGCTACATGAATTCCTATTGCATGTTGTGGGTGAGCCTGCGGGTTCTCAGCGATATACGCACCCGGCTTTTCGGCAAGTTGATGGGGCAGTCCCTTGACTTCTACAATAAGCAGAAGGGGGGGGATTTGATCCAGACGGTTTTCAACCAGACGCGCATGGCACAACAGGCCCTGACCACGGTGGCCAGCGACATTGTCAAGCAACCGATCGCTGTTGTTTCTGCTGTGGTTGCTATTTTTATTATCGACTGGAAATTTGCCATGGCAGCACTGGTATTGTTTCCGATCTGCATTATTCCCGTCATTGTGGTTGGCCGAAATGTTCGCAAGACGGGAGGTAAGGAGGAAGAGGAGGCCGGCATGCTGATGGTGGTAATGCAGGAGTCCTTCGCCGGCATCCGAGTGGTAAAAAGTCATGCGCGTGAAGAGCATGAAATCGAGAAGTTCACAACGGCCAACAATAAAATGATGAAGTTCATCATGCGTTGGCGCAAGGCGATGGAACTGGTGGGCCCCCTGGTTGAGACCGTGGCTTCATTCGGGGTGGCGGCAGCCCTGCTTTATGTGGCGATCAGGCCAGACCTTGGCGCGGCACATTTCCTGGCCCTGCAGGCCGGACTGGTCCTGCTTTACCCGCCGGCAAAGACACTGAGCCGACTTCATATCCTCATGCAAAAGTGTCTGGCGGCTACGACCAAGGTATTTGAAATGATGGAGCGTGAGCCGGCAATCAAGGATGCTGCGGATGCCGTGGAACTCGACGGCGTTCAGGGAGGGATCGCCTTTGAGAAGGTCAGTTTCGCCTACGGCAAGCGGGCTGATGCCGTGACAGACGTGGATTTCAGTATTGAGCAGGGCAAGTCCTATGCACTGGTGGGGCAGAGCGGTGCCGGCAAAAGCACGCTGTTTTCCCTTCTGTTGCGTTTTTACGAGCCGCGGGAAGGACGCGTCACGGTTGGCGGGATCGATGTGCGCAAAATCAAGCAGCACTCACTGCGTGATCACATCGGCGTTGTAAATCAGGATATCTTCCTTTTCCATGATTCCATTTATGAGAATATCCGTTATGGCCGGCTCAATGCGACCCAGGAGGAGATTGAGCATGCCGCAAGGCTTGCCCATGCCCATGACTTTATCCTGGAGCAGGATAAAGGCTATGATACCAAGGTCGGGGACAAGGGATGTCAACTTTCCGGGGGACAGCAACAGCGATTGAGCATTGCACGGGCCATTCTTCGTGATGCGCCCATCCTTTTGCTCGATGAGGCAACTTCAGCTCTCGATTCCGAGGCTGAAAAGCACATTCAGGCAGCACTTGAGGAGCTCTCCAAGGGCAAGACCACCATTGCCATTGCCCATCGCTTGTCGACGATACTCAATGCCGACCAGATCGTGGTCATGGACAAGGGCAGGGTCTGTGAAGTGGGCACCCATGCGAAGTTGATGGAGACATCCGATATCTATCGCCGCCTCTACATGATGCAGTTCGGGCACGAGATGGATGCAGGTGAAATGAATCCCGTGGCTTCTGGATAGCTTTATTCCCCGGAAGTTTCCCTTTTCAGCAGGGTGTCTTGCGGGGGGCTGGCCGCATTTGATTTTGGGAAGTCCAGGGTGTAGTGCAGCCCCCTGCTTTCCTGCCTTCTCTGGGCGCACTTGACGATCAGGCTGGCCGTCTCTACAAGGTTGCGCAACTCAAGGAGTTCCGGGCAGATTTTGAAGTTCCAGTAGAATTCCTGGACTTCACGCCGGAGATTTTGCAGGCGGGTGGCGGCGCGTTTCAGGCGCTTGTCAGTGCGTACAATGGAGACGTAATCCCACATGAGCCTGCGGATTTCATCCCAGTTGTGGTAAATAACGACAAGTTCATCAACATCCTCGGCATTCCCGCTGATCCAGTCCGGGATATTGTAGTTTTTGGCTTTGTGAGCCGGATTGAGTTGCCTGGTGGCGTGTTCAAAGCAGCGCGCGGCGACAACCGCTCCTTCCAGAAGGGAATTTGAGGCCAGACGGTTTGCCCCGTGCAGTCCGGTGCAGGCGACTTCACCAACGGCATACAGTCCGGTGATTGAAGTGGCTCCATCAATACTGGTCTTTATGCCGCCGCATTGATAGTGGGCTGCGGGGACGACGGGGATGGGTTCCTTTGCGGCATCAATTCCTACAGAAAGGCAGGTTTCGTAGATATTCGGAAAACGTTCCTGGATGTAGCTCTTACCACGGTGGGCAATGTCTACATAGACACATGGGCCGCCGGTACGCTTGATCTCGTGGTCAATGGCCTGGGCAACAATATCCCGGGGTGCGAGTGAGCCTCGCGGGTCATATCCGGACATGAATTCCTTGCCATCCTTGCCAATGAGGACGCCTCCCTCGCCACGAACCGCCTCGGAGATCAGGAAATTCTTCAACTCGTGGTGATAGAGGCACGTTGGGTGAAACTGAATAAACTCCATATTGGCCACGCTCGCTCCTGCCCGGTAGGCCATGGCCACACCATCACCGGTGGCCACTTTCGGGTTTGTCGTATACAGGTAAACACGCCCGCAGCCGCCGGTGCAGAGGATGATTCTCTCTGAGTGGAAAGTGATGATCCTGCCACTAGCCTCATCCAGTGCATAGAGGCCGACGATACGGTTTTCCTCCTCCTTGAGGCCGAGTTTGGCGGTGGTGACCAGGTCGATGGCAAAATGATTTTCCAGGATGTCGATATTTTTCTCGCGCCCTGCAGCCAAGAGGAGTTTGCTGGATATTTCCCTGCCGGTGGTATCACGGGCGTGCAGGACGCGCCGTTGGGTATGACCACCTTCTCTGCCGAGTGAGAAACTGCCATTTTCCTCACGGTCAAAGTTGACACCCTGCTTGGTCATTTCCTCGATGGCTTCGGGAGCGGACCTGATGATGGTATCCACAACGCTTGCTTCACAAAGTCCTGCGCCCGCATCCATCGTGTCGGCAATGTGGGCATCAAAAGAATCCCCGGGGTCGGCCACACAGGAGATTCCACCCTGGGCCCAGGCGGTATTGGACATTTCCGGGCTGCGCTTTGTAAGGACAGCCACCTTCCCGTTTGTGGCTGCCTTGAGAGCGAAGCTAAGGCCGGATATTCCGGTTCCAACAACGATAAAATCGTATTCGCGCATGTCACAGTGGATGGCGCAATGTCCTTAACAGGACACGGGCCCCATGCTTCTTTTGTTGCTTATGCATCAGGAAAGATAGATAC
The DNA here is from genome assembly GCA_902589825.1 of uncultured Verrucomicrobiota bacterium. Taxonomy (GTDB): domain Bacteria; phylum Verrucomicrobiota; class Verrucomicrobiia; order Verrucomicrobiales; family DEV007; genus CACIUL01. Next base: position 14,001 of record CACIUL010000032.1, on the reverse strand, counting down.
GGTGTTCCTTCCGTCTATTCAAACTCTTACGGTGAAAACGCTGTTTCTGGTTGGATCTCCGGTGGTTTATTTGGCCCGTTGCTCAATTGGGCCTGACTTTCACATGGCTGAAAAAAACCAGCAGTAAAAAGCTGCCCAGCAGCAGGAGAGGAGGATATATTTGTTCCTCTGGTGCATGCCCTTTAACAGGCTGCCGGAGAGGGCTGAAAAAATCCAGGCTGCGAGCAGGAAGCGCAGCAATCGTGCAGGTATACTGATGAGCAAAAACTCGGGCAGGTTTAATCCCCCAGCTCCTGCATGCACAGCATATACCTTGTAGGGTTTTCCGGAGACAGGGCCTGCAAAGGTTGCCATGGCTCCAATGGTTTCCACCTGCTGGTCGACTTCCTGAATGAGTTGGTTACTGATTGCCGGCACTTGCACAAGGAACTGGTCGGCAGACGCCTTATGCAGTGCACCCCAGGTGAACATGATGACACCTCCTCCCAGTGCTCCCACCAGAACCCAGAGGCAAAGCCGGAGTGCCTTTTGCCGGCTCTTCAGGGCGACAAAGCTCAGTAATACATCGGGGACGATAAAGAAAACAGTCGCCTCGGCCAGGCCCCACAAAAAGGATGTGTATTTCAGTCCCATGAAGGAAATTCTCCTTCCGCTGCCAGTCTTCTCATGCGGGTGGACAACTCTTCCATGAACGTTTTCTTCTCCCCTTTCCACGGGAGAGGTTCACCGATAAAGATGTCGAGGAAAAAAGGCACAAGTAGTCCTTCTCCCTTTGGCAGTGCCTTTCCCAGGCCATGCATAAAAACCGGAATGACCGGGACCTGGGGATTATTCTTGGCGATATGGGCAATGCCCGCCTTGAACCTGCCCAGTTGTTCAGGGTTCCCCCTTGAACCTTCAGGAAAAATAATGACGACCTCCCCACGCTTCAGGGCATTATCGATTCCGGACAAAGGGTGAGTGCGTTTTGATTTCATTCGGCGGTCAATCGGCAGTATGCCAATGACACGGAGGGCAAACCATTTGAGTAACGGGTTACGGAAAAAGTAGTCCTGTGCAGCTACCGGCCGCAACTTGCGCAGCATACGAAGAGGAAAAAGGCTCATCAGCGTTACGGCATCCAGGTGGCTGTTGTGGTTGGCAACCAGCACAACGGGACCCTGGGTCGGAAGTTTGGCGCGGTTGCGCACGTTGAGTCCCAGCATGACCAGCACGAAAGGCCGCACCAGCAGCGCGAAAAACAGGACCCGGAAGAAGTGATTGAACGGACTCATTACTTGCCGATGCCTGTTCCGAATGTGTGCCACTGGAAGGACCAATAGACAAAGTGAAAGAACAGCGGTGCGGTATAGGTCAAGCTGTCGATACGATCGAGGATGCCTCCGTGCCCTGGTAGCAGGCTGCCGCTGTCCTTGACATGCATGTCGCGTTTCAAGGCGGAGAGGTTTACGTCGCCAATGAAGCCTCCTATACTGATAATAAGGCCTGCCAGCAGTGATTGCCCGGAATCGAGAACAGTGAGGAATGGCCCGATTTGCCAGGCTGCGATGGTTGTAGTGCCCACCCCTCCAAGAAACCCTGCCCAGGTCTTTCCGGGGCTGACTTTCGGCAGGATTTTTGCGCCTCCCAGTGCTTTGCCCCAAAGGAACTGGCAAACATCGTTTAACTGGGTCATGACGACGAGAAAAAGTACAAGCCCTACTCCCGGGAACTCGCTCGGCGCATCAGGGCTTCGCAGGATCAGCAGGAATGCGGTGTGACTGAGGCAGAAAACAGTCAGCATCAGGCCCCAGTGGATCGTGCCGATGGCCTTGATAAACCCCTCTGTTTGCCCGATTACCAGCATACGCAGGGGCAATAGAAGGAACATGTATACCGGGATAAAAATAATAAACAGCCCATACCACTCCATATAGATCCAGAGGAACTGCAGAGGGATGGCCAGATAGGCCCAGAACAGCACCCGCCTGTCTGCCCGTCTGGTTGGGATCAGCGAGAGGAATTCCTTGAGTGCAAGGAAACTGATAAAGGCGAAGAAACCAATTGAGATATTCCGGCTTAGCACCATGGCGAAGGTGAACACCCCTGTCATTACCCACCATGAGTTGACCCGCCGGGCGAGGTTGCCAAGGTCAGCCTGCGGTTTCAGGCGGATCAATGCCTGAACGATGACCGTGGCAAGGACGAGAATGGCCCCGATTGAGGCGAGGAACCACCTAACTTCGATGGACAGGATTTCGAGGTTCATGGGCTTGATTCCCGGAGGGCTTTACTGGCCCTGTTGTAAATGGTCATGACCAGCAAGAGCATGATGAGCCCAAGGACAAGGTGCAACCAGATGCCGGGGGCCATGCCACAGCCCAGCAAAAGGCAGAGCAGGCCAAAGGCAACCGCCCTGTCGCTCTTGCCCATTGGTCCCTCATAGCGCCGGGACGAGCCGACCTGAACGGCCACGACGCCAACCATCTCGCTGACTGCCGTGAGGAGGACAATGATGACCACCAGCACGGGATGAAACCCGGGCACCAATGCCAGTGGCATATAAAGGGCAAAGTCTGAAAGCAGGTCGCCGATTTCATTGAGGATTGCCCCGAGATTTGATTTCATGCCGTGTTCACGGGCAAGCATGCCGTCGATGGCATTCAGGGCCATGCGAACAAACAAAATGGATGGCACCAGCAATAATGGCCAGCGCAGGTTGGGCCATTGCAGGATACAGGCACCGGCGGCGACGGATAAAAGCATCGCGATGAGGGTCACCTGGTTGGCTGTTATGCCGCAACCTGCCAGCTTGCTGGTGATTGGGCGCAGCATGGCCTGGAACCTCGGTTTCAAGTTGTAGCTGCTGGCCATTTTCAGGAGTGAAAGGAGCAGGGCTCCCTTTTTGTTATCCTGATAAGGATCGCCTGCTTTATTTATTGATCATATTGATTTTTTTTTCAATTATATTAATTAAATAAATGGTTCATCCACCAGCATTTGGTTGGTTTGCAGGAGCGATCTCAATATTGTCAATGAGCCTTGCGTTGCCGAAGTGCACAGCCGTGGCGGCAATTGCCGGCCGGTCAACGGTGCTGAGCTCCTGCATGGTCTGACGGTCCACAATCTGGAGATAGGAGATTTTCCCAAGCGGTGCTTCACTGGTGATCATATTGCGCGCTGTCTTTATCCTTGCAGCACTTTCCGGGGTATTGTTCTCACTGATACTTTTCAGGGCCTTGAACAAAGCGGGTGCTTGTGCACGCTGTTGAGCGCTGAGGTAACGGTTTCGCGAACTCATGGCAAGTCCATCCTCCTCCCTGATGGTTTCTGCACCGATAACCCTGACAGGAAGCTTGAGGTCACGGGTCATTTGTCTGATGACGGCAAGTTGTTGATAATCCTTTTTTCCAAACAGGGCAATGTCGGGCTCAATCAGGCTGAATAGCTTTTCAACCACCGTGCAAACCCCGTCAAAATGCCCGGGCCGGTCCGGGCCGCACAGTGTTCCGGTGAGCCTGGTATCCGCCTTGATGCCCGCTTCTTCGCCCTCGCTATACAGCTGTTCCACTGTTGGCTGGAAGAGAATGTCTGTTCCGGCGGTACTGCACAGGGACTGGTCTTCACCGGGTGTCCTGGGGTAACTTTCGAAGTCCTCCCCATCGCCGAATTGTGTGGGGTTGACAAAGACAGACACGACGAGCTGTCCTTCTTTGCCGGCAAGGCTGCGCCCCTTCCTGATTAACCGGTCATGCCCTGGATGCAGGGCACCCATGGTTGGAACCAGCACACGCGGCTTACCGCTTGAATGGCGGCGGATACCTTCGGTATTATCAATGATAATCACGGTAACCGGATAATGTCTTCATGGTGATGATGCAACAGCGTAGGAAGCTGAGGAGCCTGGGGGCAATTTTCCCCTGCTGGTTTTTCATTGCAAAGGGATGAAATTATCGGTTGTTTATGGGCATGAGATTTTCCATCATCTACTCAAATATTTTGGCCTTGTGTGCCTGCCCGTTTGTTTTTGCCGGAGAGGGTTCTCCCACGCCTGCCACCGGCAATGAGAAAGTCGGCAGCGCATTGCGCTTCCAGGCAAAGGATATCGGTGGCAAGGACGTGGACCTTGCTTCCTACCATGGCAATGTGGTGCTTTTTGTTAATGTGGCCAGCAAGTGTGGGCTTACGTCCCAATATGAGCAACTGCAGGCACTGCACATGAAGTTCAAGGGCAAGGGGCTGCGGATACTGGGTTTTCCCGCTAACCAGTTCGGTAAGCAGGAGCCCGGGACCAATTCTGAGATTCGTGTTTTCTGCAAGGAGAATTACGATGTCAGCTTTGACATGTTTTCCAAGGTCGTGGTCAAGGGGAAGGAAACCTGTGAACTGTACCGGCACTTAACTTCAAGCGATGCCAAGCCCAAAGGCAAGGGCGGGATTTCCTGGAATTTTGAGAAAGTGCTTGTCGGCAGGAATGGTGAGGTGAAGGCCCGCTTTTCCCCGAGGACGAAGCCTGACTCCAAGGAGCTTGTTGCTGCGGTTGAGGAGGCCCTGGCAGCAAAAAAATAGATTTGCTAAAGGGAAAACGATACAGCTCGGGATGAAGGATTGGTCTTGCAACAAATGGCGTTAATCCCATGCCTGTCCACGGGGCAGGCCTTGGCGGCGAGGATCAATCGGGTTCTCTTCCCTGCTATTCAAGTGGCGGGATGCATCCTCTTCAAAGCAAAACCGAAAAAATGTCTAAGAAGTCACGCTGCCTGTCGTTATTAATCTGAAACCGGAATACAAAAGAAATGAATAATAAATTGATCCAGACAAAGGGGTGGTTTGCCTGCCTCTTATTGATCGTTGTTGCCTTGCCGGCCCGCTTGGCTGGTGATGAGAACACTGCTGACATCAGTTCTGTTGCTTCGGGCAACAGCCGCTTTGCCCTGAAGCTTTACCGGCAATTAAACAGGGAGGATGGTAACCTCTTCATTTCGCCCTACAGCATCTCCACTGCCCTTGCCATGACCTACGCAGGCGCCCGCGGGCAGACTGCCACGGAAATGGCCGGCGCGCTGGATTTCAACCTGCCGGCGGATCGGCTGCATACCGCTTTTTCCGGGCTTGGCTCCCAGCTCAGCGGGGTCGGCGGCAAGGGTGGCGTGGAACTCTCAATAGCCAATGCCCTGTGGCCGCATCAGGACTATCCCTTTCGCAAGGATTTCCTTGATGTGATTGCCACAAATTATCGCTCAAGCGGCCAGGGTCTGGATTATGGCAACCCGGAAGCGGCCCGGGGCATCATCAATGGCTGGGTGGAAAAGCAGACCCGCGATAAAATCAAGGACCTGATCCCCGCTGGGGCGATTGATTCGCTAACGCGCATGGTATTGACAAATGCAATTTACTTTAAGGGAAACTGGGCAAGTGCTTTCAAGGAAAAGGCCACCCGGGAGATGCCCTTCAAGGTCTCCCCTCAAGAGACTGTGAAGGCTCCAATGATGTTTCAGAAGGGACAATTCGGCTATTACCAGGATGCTGACGTGCAGGTGCTCGAGATGCCCTACAAGGGGAAACAGGTGTCCATGTTTGTGCTTTTGCCTAACCAGGGAAACACGGGTTTTCGCCGGCCGGCAAAACCACTGGAAAAAAAGCGAACCCTTGCCGACCTGGAAAAAATGCTCACACCGGATAAACTTTCCGGCTGGTTGGGCAAGGTGCGTCCCACCAAGGTGGATACATGGTTGCCGAAGTTCAAGATGACTTCCACCTTGAGCCTTGGAGAGCATTTGCAGTCACTGGGCATGAAAAAGGCGTTTGCCGATGCGGATTTTTCCGGCATGGACGGCAGCAGGAGGCTTTACCTCAGTGCGGTGTTGCACAAGGCCTTTGTCGAGGTCAATGAAGAGGGGACCGAGGCCGCTGCCGCGACCGCCGCTATCGTTGGACTGAGGTCTGCCCGGCCGATGGGCCCGAGGTTCCGTGCAGATCATCCGTTCCTCTACCTGATTCGTGACAAGCCGAGCGGCAGCATTCTGTTCCTTGGGCGCTACGTGACCCCGCCTACAAGTTGATTATAAGGCGTTGCCATGGGCAATGATGCCCTTACAACGTCTTTCAGCGCCTGGAGAATCCGCTCCTGATCGCCTGGATGTTTGTTGCCTTGAGGAAAATGGCTGCTGCGAAGTAGACAGTGATTCCTGCAATGATGAGCAGTCCCAGGCCAAGCACTCTCTTCAGGCTTTCTTCTTCAAACCAGCTGTCTGTCATCCGGTAGAGCCCAAAGAGGGCTGTGCCCATGATGAGTGCGGCAAGCAGCATTCTCGGCAGTCGCAGAAGGGTGCCGATGTCCGGTTTCCAGAAGCCGCGCAGGCCGAATACCAGCAAAGCCACATTGACCCATGCGCTGATTGCTGTTGCCAGTGCAATGCCGACATGCCCCAGGAAGGGAAAGAGGGCGAGGGAGCAGGCAATATTCACAGCAACGGTGATCAATGCCATGATCATCGGCCTCTTGGTATCCTCCCGGGCAAAATATCCCGGTTGCAATACCCTCACCATGACATAGCCCGGAAGGCCGATGGCAAAACCTGCAAGGGCAGCGGCAGTCTGTCTGGTGCTTTCGTCATGAAACTCTCCCCGCTCAAAGATCGTACTGATGATGGGAATGGGAATGACCAGCATGGCTACCGTTGCAGGAAGTGTGAACAGCATGGCAAAATCCATTCCCCGGGTAATGCTTCCGGTAGCCCCTTCCCGGTCGCCGCTGCGCAGCTTACGGGTAATTTCCGGGAGCAATACCACGCCGAAGGCGATGCCGATCATGCCCAGGGGCAGCTGATAGATTCGATCGGAGTAGTACAGGAAGGAGAGTGCACCATCCTGTGTCGAGGCGATGACAGTTCCCACAAAGAGGTTTAACTGCTGGATACCCGCAGCGAGGACTCCTGGTATCATCAGGGTAAACAGGCGCCTGATACCGGGCGTGATTCTCGGGCTGACAGGCACAACACGGATTCCCTTGGCCCGGCAGGTGAAGTAGAGTGCTGATAGTTGCACAAACCCGGCGATGAAAACCGCCCAGGAGATGACGTACCCGATCTCACGGAAATTTCCGACCAGGCCCATGGCAGGAACCACAATGAGAAGGGCAGTGATAAAGATCAGGTTGAGGATTACCGGGGCAAAAGCCGGCATTGCGAATACCTTGAGTGTATTCAGCGTTCCGCTCAGGTGTGCAGAGAGCGCCATGCACAACAGGTAACTGAACATGATTCGGGCAAGGCTGACGGTGGTATCAAACTTTTCAGGATCATCAATGAAACCGTGGGCAAATACCCACATGATGGCAGGCATGGCAGGGATAGCCACGAGTGTTCCCAGGATGAGCACGATGGCCAGAATTGAGAAAGTCCGGGAGGCGAATTGTTCGGCTGCAACACGGTCTTTTTCCTCCAGTTCCCTGGCAAATAGCGGGACGTAGGCGGAGTTGAAGGCCCCCTCGCCGAATATGCGGCGAAACATGTTCGGGAAACGGAATGCGGCGACGAACGCGTCCGCGGCTCCTCCTGTTCCAAGGTAGCGCCCGATCAATACCTCTCGCAACAAGCCGAGCAGTCGGCTTAACAGCGTGAACCCGCTGATCGTGGCCATGGACTTAAGCATCGACATTAAAAGTTTATCCGGGGGATCCTGTCAGGGGTTCTGGGCATCTTCATGTGCCGGGGATAAAAACGTCCGGTGTTCCGGCGGCCTTTCAGTTTTCTTTAGTGACGAGCTGAACACTGCTGAAGATGCTACGGCTTGGCGGATGCACGGCGGAGACGATCCTGAATGGCAAGGCCGATTCCGCGTTCCGGGACGGGTTCGGCGATGATAGCGTCCGCTCCGCATTGATCCAGCTTGCGTAGCGCGAAGAAAAAACGCACTGCCGCCTCGGGCAGTTTCCCTGATCCGGGACTGAGTATTTCCACCTCATGCCACGGGTGCATGTCAATGTAGCCGTCCTTGGGTTGTCCCCTGTAACTGAGCATGGCATAGCTCAGCCCGTCCTGTGGCCTGAAGTCGGAAGGTTTTTCGAGCAGTTGCAATGGGGTCCTCGGCGCGTAGTGGCTTGAGAGCTGGCCGGGTGCCTCGGGTTTTTCGCTGGATGGGGATAACGGTTCAGTGGTTATGACTTTGCCCAGCTTCTTGAGCATCTCCACGGTCACGGGCCCGGGCCGCAAAAGGTGGATGAACGGCTTTGGCTTACCACTTTGCTCAACACGAACAATAGTCGATTCCATTCCCTCCGAGCATGCGCCACTGTCGATGATCATCGGGATCCGGCCTGACAATTCGCTCATTACTGCCGAGCTTGAAGTAGGTGAAATACGGCCGAACCGGTTGGCACTGGGAGCCGCAATGGGGGCTCCGACCTCCTCGATGACAGCCCTGAAGACCGGGTGCTTGCTGCAGCGTACTGCAACGGTGTCGAGACCGGCCGTTACAATGTCGGGTATCGCCGGTTTTTTGGGCAGGACAAGCGTCAGTGGTCCCGGCCAGAACTCGTTGATCAAGCGGTTCACCGCGTCGGCAATCTCCGGCGGTATATCAGCTACTTTTTCCAGCATGGCCTTGTCCTTCACGTGGACAATGAGCGGATCGAATTCCGGCCGTTGCTTTGCCTCGAAGACTGTGGCACAGGCTGTCGGGTTGAATGCGCAGGCGGCAAGGCCGTAGACGGTCTCAGTGGGCAGGGCCACGACCTGCCCGCGATTCAAGAACCTGCCCGCCCTCGTCACAGCAGAGCGGATTTGTTCGGGTGAACCCGCTTCTAGTATTACAGTTTCCATCCCTTGGATTGTGCTTAACAATCCCGAATCGGTGCCGGGCGTCAATAACGCACAGTGTGCTCTAGTCCTTGCGCAAGGCGGGTGCCATACTAAATTCCGTTCACTGATGGCCAAAATGATACGCAAAACTCCGGTGAACCTGATCCTGATCGGGTTCATGGCTACCGGGAAGTCCACCCTGGCAAGGGCCCTGGCACCAGGGCTGGGTTTGGATGCCGTGGATACTGATGATCTTATTGTTGAAAGGGCCGGCAAGCCGATCACGGATATTTTCAGTGATATTGGACAGGAGGGCTTTCGTGACCTGGAATCCGGTGTCCTTGAGGACTTGATCAACAGTGAGCGCATGGTGATATCCACTGGTGGCGGCATCGTGACCCGTCCCGGGAATATTGAGCTGATCCGATCACTGGGAATGGTCATTTGGCTTGATGCCAGCATCGATGTCATTATCGACAGGGCATCCAAAAGTGATGACCGGCCCCTGCTCCAAACCGAAGATCCCAGGCGCAGTATAGAGGAACTCATGGCCGGGCGGATTGAGCTCTACAGGCAGGCTGCTGATGAACGCATCGATGTGAATGAATTGAGCAGTGAGGAACTGGCATACGGTATTGCCGAGAGTGCCCGTTTCTGGTTTGCAGCGAGCCATTGAATGATGCCTGAGACACTTGAGAGCAGGGTCAGGGAAATTGCCTCGCGCCTGGGATTTGACGAATGCCGCTTTGCCCCGGCGAGAAGGGCGACACATGCCGATGAATTCCAGTCATGGATTGATGCAGGGGAGCACGGCGACATGGAATGGATGCAAAAAACCCCCGAGCGGCGCAAGGATCCCCGCTTGCTGGTGGAAGGTGCAAGGACAGTCATTGTCCTGGCACTTAATTATTATCCGGGGAAAGATGCGCCGGACCCGGTTCCAGGTGCTGCACGCAGCGGACGATTTGCCCGCTACGCGCTGGGCACTGACTATCACCTGGTGATAGACAAGAAGCTTAAGGCTTTTTCCAGGCAGCTTGAGGCATTGGGAGGCGAGCAGCGCTTTTATGTCGATTATGGGCCGGTTCTTGAGAGGGATTTTGCAACTGATGCGGGGCTTGGATGGAGTGGCAAGAGCACGATGCAGATCCACCCGAGTCTGGGCACGTGGTTTTTTCTCGCAGAGCTGGTGACCACGCTTGCCCTGCAGCCTGATTCGCCGATGCCCGACCGGTGTGGGAAATGCACGGCATGCGTGGATTGCTGCCCGACTGCCGCGATCACTTCTCCGCATCACCTGGATGCCCGTCGGTGTATCTCTTACCTGACCATTGAGCACCGCGGCCCGATTCCTGAGGAGTTTCGTGAGGCAGTTGGAGCCAGGGTTTTTGGTTGTGATGACTGCCTTGAGGTGTGCCCATGGAATCGGTTTGCCGAGGCCTCCAGGGAAGCAAAGTTTGCCGCCAGGGACTATACAGCCTGGCCGTTACGTGATTTTCTTTCCGTAAGTGAGGAGGATTTCCGGGTTTTATTCCGTCAATCCCCGGTAAAGCGCATCGGCCGTGAGCGTTTCCTGAGGAATGTCTGTGTGGCACTTGGCAACGTGGGGGACGAATCTGACCTCCCGGCACTTACCAATGCGCTTCAGGCGGAGGGGCCACTTGTTGGGGGGCATGCCCGCTGGGCGATAGAGCGTATACAGGCAAAGGCGGCTTCCGTGTTTTAACGGCCAATGCCTTTGTAGTTCATGAAATCCCCCGGGTTTGCTGGCGCCTTGCAATTCCATGGTGCCTGCACGATCTTGTAGACCCAAACCATTGTTTCTTTTGCAGTGTTTCCCCGACTGAGTTTACCGGTTTTTCGCCGTTACTGTATTTTCCACCAGCTTGCCCCGGTGATCGCGGCATGGGTTTTTTGTGTGGCGCAAACCATTGCAGAACCCAATGCTGTTGATGATGCCTATGTGCTGAGCGAGGACCGTGCTTTTTCCGTGGTGTCGGGTCCCATTTTTCTTGAGAATTTTGATGGAGCCGGTGCCGGTTCTTTTGATAACCAATGGTTGATCCTGGACCGTATCGAGAATCAAAACGGCAGGGGTGATGGTTATCCGGTGGACAGTTCAGCACGGGCGTGGAATGCACCGGATTTTGACCCTGAGACCTCCACGGTGACACCATGGTTCAGGGCACCAGTACCAATCCAGTCGGGAAACATTGATGGTTTTTCCGGCCTTGATGACCTGCTCTTCGGCATTGACCAGGCGGCCAATGGCCAGAACCTGGTGACCACATACCTGTTCAGGAATACTTTTACCCTGACGGCGACAGAGGCCCTGATTGAATCCTGGGAAATGGAATACCTTATTGATGACGGTATTGCCGTATACGTCAACGGTACCGAGGTTTTTCGCTCGGCGTCCTTACCTGCAGGGCCGCTTACCACGCAAACGTTTACCACCAGCTCGGTGCCTGATGAGTCCGTATACCTGACGGATACCGTGAACCTGGGCGGTTTGCTTGTGGCGGGAAATAATTCCATAGCCGTGGAGCTTCATCAGGCCACCATTGAGAGCAGTGATGTCGGCTTTGACTTGATTCTCCGTCCCTCAACCGGCGGGGGAGGTTCACTCGTGCATGCGGATGACCCTTTCCCGGGACCCTATGACACATCGGAACCTGATTTTGCTGCGGGTGATGTTCTGGCTGAGGGGGGATTTGAAGGCACTGCCGGCGGGCGGGTCCGTGTCGGCGGAGGCCCTCAGGGCCGGGACACGGTCTCGGCCGGATCCCTGCGGGTGCCTATTATACTGGAGAACCCAGCGACCCTGGAGGTCAGTTTTCGTTACAGGCTCCTCATGGATGCAGGTTATGAACCTGATGAATACAGTACGATTCTTTTTGCCGCAGGAGGTGAATTATTCGGCACGGGACAGAGTGATGAGGTTTTCCGGATTACCGGTGATGGCAATGGCGGAGGCAATGATGATTCAGGCTGGCGCGTGTTCAGTACCGAGATTTCCTTGCCGGCAGGCACACAGAATCTGGATTTTGGTGTCTACAACAATGCATCCACGACTCCAGGGGAAGTCACGGATGCCCTGTTTGATGACATTCTCGTGGAGTTGGTAGGGGATGGTGTCAATGGTGGCCTGCTTGTCAATGACAGTGGCGAGGGATCCCTGGTGGCGTCCCTAGCTGTTGAGCCTACAAACGGTGTGCTTGTCCTTAACCGTGACGGCACATTCACTTATGTCCCCGCAGTCAATTTTTCAGGTATGGATTCCTTCACTTATACCCTGACTGATGATAGTGGAGGTTCGTCTTCTGCCACGGTGAGTCTCGATATTTTGCCTGTGAATGATCCCCCGGTGGCCGAAGACCTTGAGGTGAATGCAACCGAGGACACCATACTGAGTGTACCGCCCGTTCCCGGGTTGGCGGCAATTGCCAGTGATATTGAGAATGACCCGTTAACCTTTGTTATTGATGGGGATGTTTCCTCGGGTGAGCTCAACCTTAACCCGGACGGCAGCTTTGAGTATACCCCGCAGAGGGATTTCTTCGGGGTGGACAGCTTTACTTATTTTGCTGACGACGGCACAGAAAAATCTCTTTCGCGGACTGTGACCATAAGGGTGGCACCCGTCAATGACGGCCCGAATGCAGAGGATGATACCTATTCCACGGGCGAAAATATCCCCCTTGCTGTTTCACAGGCTGGACTTTCGCTGCCGGTCAGGGTTCTCAGCGAGAATTTCAACACGGTGGCAGGGGCACCTTTCTCCGGAGTGACCAGCCTGGAATTGGTCAGTGGTTTCGATGGGGTTGGTGGCAATCAGGGATTTTCCGGCAGTTTCTTGCGCAACCGCACTTCCGGTAACCCTGCCGGCAGCACCTCAATTACGATCAATAACCTGCCTCCCCACAACCGGGTTTCCCTGTCGTTTATCCTGGCGATCATTGACTCGTGGGACGGGGACAGGAATGGAGGAGATTTCTTCAATATCATTGTCGATGGGCAGAGCATATTTGCCCACACTTTTGACAATGCGGGTCAGGGCGGTATTCAGAGCTACATTCCGCCGCCGGGGGTTGAACTGGCCCGGTTGCTGGATTTGGGCTTTTCACAGGGCAGCCTGTATCGGGATTCAGCCTATGATATGGGTAATGAGCCCGTCTTGCGCGACATCGTGCATACCGCGGAAAGTATCACCATTGAGATGTTTGCCGATGGAGGTGACTGGGAAGGGGGAGATGATGAATCCTGGGCAATTGACAACCTTGAGGTCAGTGTCTACACGGCGGTTACCAGTGAACTGATTGCCGCCGGGTCGGTATGGAGTTACCTTGATGATGGCAGTGACCAGGGCCGGGAATGGACCGCTGCGGATTACGATGACAGCCAGTGGGAAAGTGGTCCCGCACAACTTGGATACGGTGACGGGGATGAGGCAACCACTGTGGGGTTTGGTGAAGATTCCGACGAGAAGCACCCGACCACCTACTTCAGGCATCGTTTTCTTGTGGACAACCCGGCGGAGTTTGAGTCACTTGGCATCAGGTTGCTTCATGATGATGGTGCAGCCGTCTATATCAATGGCTCGGAGGTGTTGCGTTCGAATCTTGCTGAGGATGCCCTTTTCAGTGATTTTGCCCCTGCTACTTCCCCCGGGGAAAACGATTTTTTCCTCTTTACCGCGGATGCATCCCTTCTCGTGGCCGGCGAGAATATTATTGCCGTCGAGATACACCAGGTTTCCGGGACAAGCTCGGATATCAGTTTTGACCTTAGCCTTGAAGGCAGGAGACCGGATGTCTTCGGGTTGATCAATAATGACAGCGATGTTGAAGGGGATGCGCTTAGTGTGCGTCTGCTGAAAGGACCTCTCAGTGGCGAGGTGAGCCTTGACGGGGATGGCAGCTTTATCTACTCTCCCGGCCTTAACTTTGAAGGTCAAGACAGCTTCACTTATGTCCTGTCTGATGGCAGCCTTGAGGATGAGGCAACCGTGTTCATCAATGTGGTTCCTGGTGCGAATGATTTTCCGGTCACCATCCCTGACAGCTACAGAGTCGACGAGGATGGCCGGTTGAATGTCCCCGGGGCTGAAGGCCTGCTGGCCAATGACGTGGATCCGGAATCGGAGCCGCTTGTCGCGCTGGTTGAATCCTTGCCCGCTAACGGATCGGTGAGCATTGAGCCCGACGGTGCTTTTGTCTAT
>CACIUL010000031.1 GCA_902589825.1 uncultured Verrucomicrobiota bacterium | reverse complement strand
TCCTTTTAGCCTTCCAACCCTGCTGAAAAGCTGCACATAAATGCCTCCGACGGGATTGCCTTATCCCTATTCACCAAAATGGGACGCTCAGCATAATCCGGAATCAATTTGTCATAGCGACACCAAAACATTGACGATTGCGGCAACATTTGGTTTAGTGGCGCGCTTGATCGCCCCTCCGGGGCTTCAGTTGCTCAAAAGGTGAGATGGCTGAGTGGTCGAAAGCGCTTCTTTGCTAAAGAAGTGAACCTCAAAAGGGTTCCGTGGGTTCGAATCCCACTCTCACCGCCACTTGCCCAAGAGGCACTCTATACATGGCACCCACAGCTGAACGACTCGCTTTTCACTTTGCCGTGCGCTTTTACTGTAAAAAAATGCCCCACAGCCGATGAAACATGGAGTATGTCTGGTAAAGTGCCTTCATCACTCCACTGAGTAAAAGAACCGCAACCAAGCCGGGCAAACCGTAGCCGTGAATTATGCAGACGCCATCATTCTGGGAATCGTCCAGGGCTTAACAGAATTTTTACCTGTATCCTCATCAGGTCACCTTGCCCTGACCCAGGACATCATTGGGCTGGATGCCGGGAAAACCCCCATCATCTTTGACCTGCTGCTGCATGTTGCCACCCTTTTGGCTGTTCTTATTTATTTCCGCAAAAGGCTCATCTCGCTGGCCTCTGCCATCTTTGACCGCAGCCGTAAAGAAGAACGCCGCCTCATTTTGCTTCTTGCCACCGCCACTGTCCCTATCGTCATTACCGGATTGTGCCTTCGGGAGCAGCTTGAACATGTGCGCGAAGAACCGGCTATTGTCTCACTTCTTCTCTGCGCAACCGGGTTGATCTTATTTGTACCCGGCTGGGTAAAGCCAAATCCAAACCGAGACCCGAACCTGCGCACATCCATACTGATGGGATGCGCCCAGGCCCTGGCACTGCTTCCCGGCATCAGCCGTTCGGGCTCCACAATTGCAGCCGGGCTCGCATTGGGTGTCCGCCCGGCTGTCGCGGCAGAATTCTCATTCCTGCTTGCCATCCCGGCAATCAGTGGCGCCACCATTCTGAAAATGGATGAAATATCAGTCATCCCGCAAGATCAGGCACTCGTATACCTAACCGGCATCGTCATTGCCTTCTTCACAGGGCTGCTTGCCATTTACGCGGTAATTTCCTCTATCCGGCACGGCAAATTCGCTTATTTCGGCATCTACTGCATCACAATAGGAACTGCGGGGTTGATCTATTTCTCGATGAGGTGAAAAATTCAAGGATTGCAGGCTGCTTAGTGCTTTTGACATTGTTTTGTATTTTCATTTGAAATTTCCAACCACTCTCCTGCTGGGAAGCCTCATGCTTGCCGGCAGCTTACCTGCCGCAGTTGACTATGTAAAAATACCACTGGCCTCAGGATTCGATTTTCCGGTAGGCAAACCGGACTCGAAAGGCTATTACAAGGCTAGGGGATTTTGGCCCAACGGGCACCTTGGCGAAGACTGGAACGGGCGTGGTGGTGGCAACACAGACCTTGGTGATCCCGTCACTTCCATAGGTGAAGGAATAGTGGTCCAGTCGCGGGACCTGCGGATGGGTTGGGGAAATGTCGTTATCATCAGGCACGCCTTCAGGGACAAGGGAAACAAGGTGCGCTATATTGATTCACTATACGGACACCTTAATGAACGTACGGTCGTCCTAAACCAGCGGGTCAAGAGAGGGCAGAAGATTGGGACGATCGGGACGAACCACGGAATGTATATCGCTCATCTCCACTTCGAGATAAGAAAAAACATCTCCATAGGAATGCACCGCTCAAGGTTTGCGAAAACCTATGCCAACTACTACAGCCCCAGTTCCTTTATCAACTCAAACCGCCAATGCCCATCATCTGAGGAACTCTATGCCGTTCCAGTCAACACCTTTGCGCCATACCCCGGCGGCAACCCGGTTTCCAAGAAAATTCGTCTGGGGTCAAACATCATAAAAAAGACGGTGCCCACAGGAAAACTGAAGATTCCAATCCTGAGGGAAAGGACCGCCGATAACCCGGCAGCAAAGAAACCACGCCTTTTAGGCGCATTGATATCCCCGCCAAAACTCAGCTCGAAAGTCAAGGACGTGATCAGCGAACCCAAGGCGCAACCTTCCCTTGAGCCACCCAAACCCAAGAAACGCATCGGGCTTCTCAGCCGCCTGCGAAGCAGGTTTTCAAAAGACAGCAAAGCGCGCAGTAACAGGGCGCCACGCGGATTTTCCCCCCGCCGCAGGTAACAAGCCAACCCGCTGCCCCGTGCGAGGACTTTGGCGCGAACTACTCTTTGCGGCTGGCAAGGAGGTAATACTCAAAACTGTCCACCAGTGCTCGCCAACTGGCCACAATAATATTGAAGGAAACACCGACTGTTCCCCACGTCCGGTTTCCGTCACTTGAGACGATGAGGACCCTTGTCTTCGCTGCCGTTCCCGCTTGACTGTCAATGATCCTCACCTTGTAATCGCACAACTCCACGCTGCTTATTTCAGGATAGAAAGGCTTCAACGCCTTGCGCAAGGCTCCATCAAGGGCATTAACCGGTCCCTCCCCTTCCTCGACTGTATAGGCCGGTTCACCATCTACCTCAAGCTTGACCGTTGCCTCACAGGTTTCAAAATGGGTATCCGGATGACGGCGGGTTGAGCAGTGGTATTCATGCAGGACAAATAGCGGCTTGTAGCTGTCAACCGCCTTACGGATCAACAGTTCAAAGGACCCCTCGGCAGCTTCAAATTCATATCCATCCTTCTCCAGTTCCTTAAGCCTGCCTAGGATTTCCTTTGCCTCCTTGCCCCCTTTCTCAAGGTCATGCCCCAGTTCCTTTGCCTTCATTAAGACATTACTCTGTCCAGATAGCTCAGAAATAAGGATAACCTGTGAATTACCAACTGTCTCAGGGGGAATATGTTCATAACTGCTTGCCAGTTTTTGCACTGCGTTAACATGCATTCCACCCTTGTGTGAGAATGCCGTCCTTCCCACATACGGAGCACGCTCATTATGCAGGTTGTTGCCAAGGTCATCGACAAAATGAGACATTAATGTCAATTTTGAAACGTCCACCCCCACATCAATTCCCATTTTAAGTGAAATATTGGGAATGAGCGAAGTCAGGTTGCAGTTACCCGTGCGCTCACCATAACCGTTGATGGTTCCCTGCACCTGGACTGCCCCTGAGCGAATGGCCGCCATGGCATTGGCCACCCCCACGCCTGTATCGTCATGCGTATGGATTCCGACCGGAATATCAAGCCTCTCGGCAACGGTCAGGGTCATCTCCTCAATCTCGTGAGGCATTGTCCCTCCATTGGTATCACACAACACGACAACCTCCGCTCCCCCGTCCTGCGCAGCAAGCAGTGTCGAAATCGCATGGTCGGGGTCATCCTTGTAACCGTCAAAAAAATGCTCCGCATCATAAATGACTTCACGGTCATGCGCTTTCAGGTAACGCGCAGTATCCTCAATCATGTCCCTGTTTTCCCCGGGGGTGGTTCGCAAGACCTCGGTAACGTGCAACTTCCAGCTCTTTCCAAAAAAGGTAATCACCGGGGTCTCAGCTTCCAGCAGGGTTCTTACCTGGGCATCTTCCTCCACGCTCTTGTCCGCCCTCCTGGTGCTGCCGAAAGCGGCTATCTTGGCATTCTTCCACTCACGTTTTGCCGCCTCCGCAAAAAAATCGACATCCTTAGGATTGGACCCCGGCCAGCCTCCCTCAATATAATCCACGCCGAAATCATCAAGTTTTTCAGCGACACGGATTTTGTCCAGTGAACTGAACGAAAGCCCAAGCCCCTGGGTACCATCACGCAAGGTAGTGTCATAGATGCTTACAGATTGAGGAAGTGACATACTGGAGAGTTTTTATTTTGTGAACGTTGTCCCGGGATTTGGGATGATTGATTGGGGCAGTGATTGTCAGGTCAATGCCGGCAGGTATCGCACTTGCCCTAGCTCAGGCAGCGATAATAAAAATCGGGGAAATTCCAATTCGAATGAGCACTGTTTACACAATAATGCGGGCAACCTGTCCTGACAAGCCAATTCCCTTCCTCCCAGGAGTTTGATAACCGGTCAAACCACTGCTATATGCACTTAGTCACCATGCGAAAGGCAGTCATTATTCCAGCCTACAAGGCAGCAGAAACCCTCCCGCAGGTCATCGATCGACTTCCCGGCGACTTGGCAAAGGAGGGCAACAAGGTGATCGTTGTCAATGACTGCTGCCCTGAGCGTACCGGGGAGGTCGCCAATGACCTTGCAAGGACTCACCCGTTCATAGAGGTCATTCACCACCAGCAGAACCAAGGTTACGGGGGGGCACTGAAAAGCGGGCTGGCAAGAGGCTACAAGGCAGGTTTTGAGATCTTCCCTATCGTGCACGCAGATGGTCAATACGCTCCTGGAATGGCACTAAGCATCTGCGAGCCTATTGAAAACAATGAAACTGAAATTGTCCAGGGCTCGAGGATGAAAGGTGGTAATGCCAGAGCGGGCGGCATGCCGCTCTTTTCGCGCTACTTGCCCAACCGGATCCTCACCACCATGGAAAATGTCGTCTTCGGCACAAAGGTTGCTGAATTCCACAGCGGCTACATGGTATTCTCACGGCGCCTCCTGGAACTAGTCCCCTACCAGAACCTGCAGGACAACTACAACTTTGACGCCGAGATGATGATCATGGCGCACCTCTGCAAAATACCGATTGTTGAAGTTCCTATCCCGACACGGTACGACGAAACGACCTCAAGCCTGAATGCCATCCCATACGGGCTGAAGGTATTGCGCATGATGTGGCAGTTTACCACAGGGCATTACCGAAAATTGCTTGATGACCACTCCGCGGCAACCGGACAACATGAACTGGTGTAAGTTTTCGTGCGCATTACCGAAAAGATCCGCTCTGCCTCCAGCCGCAATCTCATATACTATGGCCTGCTTCTCCTGCTGACTGCAGGCATTGTCATTTTCCTCCTTAACAGCAAACTACCCTGGGAAAATGGCGTTTCTGCCCGCCAGCTGGAGGGAAAGACGGTCAAACCCGAGCACTATGCGGTAACCGGGCTCTGGTATGGTGCGCTGGCAGCACTCTTGACTCTTGTTGTGCTTGCGGTAAGCGGAAAGTTTGCCCTGAGGAAACTGGGGGGCGGATTCGAAAGGCTTCAGGCAGGTATCGGACGGCGCTCTTCCCCGGCATTCCTGGTGCTGGCAGCACTGGCCATCACTCTTTCTGCCGTCCAGATGGTTCCGCGCCTGGATCACAGCCTATGGGGTGACGAGGACTACACGGCACGTCGGGCAATCGTCGGGCAATGGGAACGCGATGCCGAGGATACGCTCGCTTTCCGCGAAGTGAAATGGACTGACACCCTGTTCTACTACAAAAACCCGAACAACCATGTCCTATACAGCATCCTGGCCCGCCTCGCCCACAGCAGTTACAGTAATTCCGGAGAAGCCACCAACCTGCATTTCAAGGAAAGCCTTTTGAGAGTGCCGGCATTCCTGTTTGGCCTGGGATCGGTCATCGCCCTTGGCTATTTGCTCGCCGTCATTGGCTACCGAAGGGCTGCCATCGGGGCAATGTTCCTACTGGTCTTCCATCCATGGTACCTGCGCCATGCCTGTGAAGCCCGTGGGTATTCCATTGCCCTCTGTCTTGCCCCGCTCACCCTGACCTTTCTCATCAAGGCTCTTCGCCGTGGTCGCCTGTGTTACTGGTGTGTATTTGGCATCATGCAGTTTTTGCTCTTCTACGCATATCCTGGAACAATTTATATCCTGGTGGCAATGAACATGGCCGCATTGCTATACATCTGGAGAAACTCCAGGGAATTAGATAGAGCTGACCAGGTAATACTCTCCACAAGGTGGTTCTCCTCATGCACCTTTTCCGCATTGCCTGTTCTCATCATGATGGCACCCAACCTGCCACAAATGCGGGCATACCTCGAACGTTCAAGAGCACAGGGTGAACTGGCCGCGAACTGGATCGTGGATAACCTAAGCTACCTCGCCACAGGAATGCCATGGAAAGCTTGGGAAATCGGCAATCCCAATTGCCTTTACCTCTCAGAAACCCCTGCTTTATCGCTGGTTATCCTTATTGCTTTCTACGGCCTTCTTATTCTTGGAGCCTTAAGGCTCTGCCGGCCTGGATACCGCTGGTTACTCATCACTCTTTGCCTCCCCTACTTGCTCATGCTTTCTCATTCCATCCTGGGCAAGGTGCTTCTCTACCATTGGTATTCGGTTATCCAGTTGCCTTTTGCGATTTGCCTGGTGGCACTCGGGCTTGAACGACTAAGCCGAAGAATTCAATCCATACGGCTACGCACCCAGGCCGGCTTGTTACTTGTCGTGGTTGCCCTGCTCCCATACTCTGCCTTTACCGGGGCACAGAGGAAACTTCAAAGAGAGCAATCGGTTGAACCGCTTCGGGAATCTGTCAGTATGACGAGGCAGGTGCTTAACCCGGTTCATTCCGGGATAGACGATGCCATCACGGTCCAGTTTTGCATGATTACGCCGGGATACGACCCGACCAGCTATATTATCAAGAGAAAATACACTCCTGATGTTGCCCAAAAATTGCATTCGCTCTTGAAAAAAGCGGACCAAAGCTCAAGCCCCCTGCACGTCAACATCGGACAAATCGCCCTCGCCCGCCTGCAATGGCCGGAACTCATGGAAATTCTTGAAAATCAGGAACTTTTCAAGGCGCTGCCCCCCCTCTATGGACTTCAACCGGGCTGCAACCGTTATATTTTTAAATACATCGGAAATGCCACATCGACACAGACACACTAATAGGTAAAGAGAAACTGCCAAGCGCTTAACCAATGGTCTCCATCACTATCGATAAAGTCAGCAAGAGCTTTGGAAAAACGCTGGCACTCAACAATATCTCACTCCACATCAAGGCCGGGGAATTGTTCTTTCTACTTGGCTCCAGTGGATGCGGAAAGACAACACTGCTCCGTCATATAGCGGGGTTCTACTCACCGGACAAAGGAAAAATCCTCTTCGGCACTGATGATGTCACATCAACACCGCCCCACAAGCGAAACGCAGCCATGATGTTTCAAAGCTACGCACTGTGGCCTCACATGACAGTAGCAAAGAATGTTGCATTTGGACTTGAGGAACAAGGTAAACCCAAGTCACAAATTAAAGACCTCGTTGCGGAAGCACTGGACACGGTGAAAATGGCCGGGTATTCCGAACGCAAGATTAACGAACTCTCAGGGGGACAACAACAGCGAGCGGCACTGGCAAGGGCCCTGATTGTTCGTCCCAGATGCCTGCTCCTGGATGAGCCCTTATCCAACCTCGACGCCAAGCTACGCCTTGAAATGCGCAGCGAAATCAGGCGGATATGTAAGGAATCCGGGCTGACTGCTGTTTATGTTACCCATGACCAAAAAGAAGCGCTTTCCATTGCGGACCGAATCGCGATACTTGACAGCGGATCTGTCGAACAGGTGGGTAGCGCAAAGGAAATTTACTGCTCTCCAAGAAGCAAGTCAGTGGCAGGATTCATTGGCGAAACCAACTTTATTGCCGGCACGGTAACGGGTTGCAAAACCGATAGCCAGGTCGATGTGGAAACTCCCCTTGGTCAGTTCACCGGTCGAACATCGGATCCTGACTGGCATCCCCGGTCCGGGGACACGATCACCATCTCGATACGACCGGAAGCGTTCCGGCTTACAGAATCCCGGCCTGAAGTAAATGGCATTACAGGCCAACTGGCCTCATTGACTTACCTTGGGGAAATTGCACAATACGGCATCAAGGCGGAAGGAGGCTCAATGATCAATATTGCAGAACTCAACCCTCAAGCTCTTCACCAGCCAGGGGAAAGTCTGTGCCATGCCTCAGTCGATAAGGATGATGTGGTCATCATCAGTAATTAAGAACAATGACCGGTAAACTGATTGCCCTGGGGGTTGCCCTTTTACTCACGCTGGCCGCCCCCTTCGTCCTAAGGCCTGATACCGGCATCCCGGCAAGTGATAGCGGTATCAACACCCTTACCGTGATCACCCCGCACAACGAAAGTATCCGCCATGAGTTCGGCCTTGCTTTTGCAACCCACATGAAGCTCACGCGCAACCAGACTGTCCACATCGACTGGCGCACCCCCGGATCCGGGACTGCCGACCTCGAGCGTTACTTGCAAAGTGAATACCGCGCGAACTTTGAAAATTACTGGCGCAATACGCTTGGAAAGGATTGGAACAATGCCGTAGTCGGCGCAAATTTTGACAACAGGCGGCTCACTATCGCGGAAACCAGCAACAGTGACACTCCTGAGCAAGCAGCTAAACGCGCGTTCCTCAAGTCCAGTGTCAGTTGCGGCGTTGATGTTTTTTTCGGTGGGGGAGATTACCCGTTTAAGCGCTTTGCTGAAATGGGTTACCTTGTTGATTCAGGCATTTTCGACCGCCACCCGGAATGGTTCTCAAAAGATATCATCCCGGCCAAATTCAGTGGAGAGATCTACTATGACACCCGAAAGCGATGGGTGGGAGCCAGCCTTGCCTCCTTCGGTATTTGTTACAACCCACTTGTGCTCCAGCGCCTGGGCATAAGCAAAACACCCTCACAGTGGAGCCACCTTGGGGAGCCTGAATATTTCCGAAAGATTGCAATTGCCGACCCCACCAAAAGCGGGTCGGTAACCAAGGCCCTTGAAATGCTCATCCAGCAGTATATCAGGAATGAAATAAACGCCGGCATTGCCGATAACACTTCCCTCTCCGCCGGCTGGGAACAGGGATTAATGTTAATCCGTCGTATCGGGGCAAACGCCAGGTATTTTACCGACTCGGCCACCAAAATTCCTTTTGACGTCGCCCAGGGTAATGCCGCAGCAGGCATGTGCATTGACTTCTTTGGCAGGACCTACAATGAGATCACCACTCAAAAAGGCCACGGTTCAAGAATCCATTACCTCACCCCGATGGGCGGCTCTTCCTTCAGTGTCGACCCCATCGCGCTTTTAAGGGGAGCCCCCAACCCATCATTAGCCAAAGCGTTCATTGATTTTGTCATTTCCACAGCCGGCCAGAAAATATGGGCTTACCGTCCCGGTAGCCCGGGAGGCCCCGCCAAGAAAGCCCTGAGAAGACTCCCCATTCGCAAGGACCTCTACGGACAAAAAAACAGGGAACACCAATCTGACCCTGAAGTTCTTCCTTTCAGTGAAAACGAGGGCTTTGAATATGTGGCAGAATGGACCGGTTCACACTTTAACCCGCTGCGATTTATCGTTCGCGTCATGTGCATAGACACCCACGACGAACTGCAAGCCGCATGGCAGGCGCTCATCAATTCAGGCTTTCCCGAAAAGGCATCTGCCGCATTTAACCAAATCGATGCACGAATCACCTACATGGAGTGTCACAAAGGCGGGAAAACCGGGAAAATACTCAGCGGAAAAGACAGTCTGGCCAAAGCCCGGTTAGCCAAGGAACTGGCTGCATCATTTCGTGAACAATATCAAACGGTCATTAAGCTTGCCAAGAGCGAAAACTCACAATGAGTAAGCCAATTGCCTATCTTGTTTTTCTTGTTACCGCAGCATTCTTCGGGCTGTTCTTCCTATGGCCTATAGCAACAACGGTTGAGGAAGCCTTTGTCGTTGACGGCCGATTCACCCTTGATTTCGTCCACCACATCTTTGTTGATCCTATCTATATTGAGGGACTCACCAACGCGTTTCTCATCGCCACTTGCAGCACACTGGCAGCACTGCTGATCGCAATGCCGCTCGCGCTGATCTCGGACCGGTATATTTTCCCGGGGAAAACACTGCTTAGCTCGCTTGTCCTGGTTCCCCTTATACTGCCTCCATTCGTTGGCGCCATAGGCATCAAGCAAATCCTGGGACAGGAAGGCGCATTGAATATCCTGCTATCAAAGGCCGGGCTCGTGGACATGTCCACACCGCCCGACTGGCTCGGGGAAGGCCGTTTTTGGGGCATTGTCATCATGAATGCCCTACACCTTTACCCCATTCTTTACCTTAATGTAACAGCGGCACTGGCAAATCTTGACCCCGCAATGGAGGAATCCGCGCAAAACCTCGGGGCAGGCCCGTGGCGACGCTTCCGAAAAATTACCCTGCCCCTGGCCATGCCCGGAATTTTTGCGGGCGCAACCATTGTATTCATCTGGTCATTCACCGAGCTCGGGGTTCCACTGATATTTGACTACCAGAGAGTGACATCCGTACAGATATTCAACGGAATCAAGGATATCAGCGGAAACCCAATGCCTTACGCCCTTGTTGCGGTAATGCTGTTCTTTTCAGTTTTGTTGTATATTGTGGGCAAGCACTTCTTCGGGCGCAATACCTTCACCATGACAGGCAGGGCGGCGATCTCGACAAAACAGCGTAAAGCGCCGCCCCTTATAGGCATTCTATGTTCCGGTTTCTTTGCCTGCATCATCAGTCTCGCCATCTTTCCTCACATCGGGGTTATCCTGATGTCCTTTGCCACAGACTGGTATCACTCAATACTTCCCCAGTCCTTCACCTTGGCACATTACTCTGATGCCCTTGGGCATGAGTTGACTGTCCCCTCGATTGCCAACAGCCTCAAATACGCATCAATCTCAACACTGCTTGACATAGTGCTTGGCATTGCAATTGCCTACGTCATTGTGCGCACCCGGATCCCTGGTCGAGGTCTGCTTGACGCCCTCTCCATGCTCCCCCTGGCAGTTCCTGGACTGGTTTTGGCATTCGGTTACCTGGCAATGACCCGGGAAGGACAGCCCTTCCACTTTCTCCTGCCGAACGGCAACCCAACCCTAATCCTGGTAATAGCCTATGCCGTGCGCAGACTGCCATACGTTGTGCGTTCAGCTGTCGCCGGATTCCAGCAAACATCCGTGGACCTTGAAGAGGCTGCCCAGAACCTGGGAGCATCGCCCCTCCGAACCCTGAAGAGAATCACTATCCCCCTTATCACCGCCAACCTTATTGCCGGCGCCCTCCTGGCATTTGCCTTTGCAATGCTCGAGGTATCCGATTCACTGATCCTCGCACAGCAACAGCCGCACTACCCAATCACCAAGGCCATTTACACTCTTTTTGGCGCACTGGGCAACGGGCACTTCCTTGCCTCAGCGCTCGGGGCATGGTCCATGGTCTTCCTCGCCATCACCATCATGGGCGCAAGTATAGCCCTAGGCAAGAAGCTGGGGGCACTCTTCAGGGTATGAACAGCTATTAAAGCCTGCCCTCCCCGTCCGACTTGACTAAGAACTCCTGTTGTCTATTTCAACAGGTTTACCGCGCGTGATCGCTTGATTTCCCGCGTGATCTTGCGGTGGATCTTGGCAGAAACACCAGTCACCCTTCGCGGCAGGATCTTTCCCGTATCAGTGGTGAATAGTGTCAACACTTCCGGATTCTTGTAATCGATCTGCTCAACCTGTATATCAAGACGACGCCTTGGCATCTTGCGGTTGGCACGACGCAGGTTGTAAGCTCTTTGTTCTGTCTTCGGTTCCATCGAATCTTAAATTTTTTCCAGGTCTAGAGCCTATCGCAACTCCCTATGGAGTGTGCGCCGCTTAAGGAAAGGATTGTATTTCACCTTCTCAAGTCGACCGGGTGTCCTGAGACTTTTCTTGTTACGGGTAGTCACATATCGTGACGGCGGACTGCCCGCTTCACGGGCTTCCGTGCATTCAAGTATGATCGTATCGCGTGCCATCTTTTCTATTAATCGTGCTAAGGGGTCGGGACTCTAATCGTTATCCGCTGCGGATTCAAGCCCTGATCTTTCATCAAAAAAGCCCGTAAATGCTTGAGCGGCAGGTCTTCTTCCTCCCCTGCCACCGGATTCACGTTCAATTCTTGCCTGACACTCCACTGTATAACGGGCAAAAGGGATCGCTTCCAGTCGGGGATGAGGAATCTTTTTCCCCGACATTTCACATACGCCATAGGTCAGGTAGTCCAGGCGCTTAAGAGCCTCCTCAATTTCGTGCAGCGCATCCTGCTCCTGGGACAAGAGATTCAAGGCGAAATCACGATCATAGGCATCACTGCCGGCATCTGCCTGATGCATCCCGAAACCGGAAGCATCTCCACCGTCGGGATGCGAGCGAATATTTTCCTTGGTAACTCCAACCATCGCGTCCATCAGTGAATCGCGAAGGTTCAAAAGCTTCTGCTTTTGCTGCTTCTCAAAATTCGTCAGGTTCCTAGATTTCACGTTCTTTGGCCGAACAGGAAGTGGAGGAAAGAACTCCTCAACGGCTTCCGCTGCCTTCTTCTTTGGCGCTGCCTTCTTCTTTGGAGCTACCTTCTTCTTTGGAGCTACCTTCTTCTTCGGCGCTACCTTCTTCTTCGGCGCTGCCTTCTTCTTCGGAGCTGCCTTCTTCTTCGGAGCCGTCTTCTTCTTCGGAGCCGCCTTCTTTTTGGCAGGTTTCTTGGCCATTATCTATAACTGGTTGAAATCGTTTTATTTAAACCCAAAAATTCATCGAGGGTTTGCCGCCCTCCCTAAAGCCTGAACTGTTACAGGGTCATTGGAAAAACGGGAGCGATTCTTTAGTTCCGATTACCTCAAATCGCAACTGAAATTGACACCCAAATTGCCTGCCGGATGCAAAAGTAAAAAGCCAGCCTACACTTTCCAAATCAAGGGGATAAGCAAGCTGGCAACGATCCACAGAAGAACAGCCAGAGGAATGCCAACCCGGGCAAAATCACTGAACCTGTAGCCTCCTGCGCCGTATACATAAGTATTGGTCTGGTATCCGATCGGAGTGGAAAAGCTGGCACTTGCTCCAAACATCACCGCAATGACAAACGGACGGGGGTCAATATGCGATCCCAATGCACCGGCAACGCCGATGGCAACAGGAGTAAGTAACGCTGCAACCGCATTATTGCTGACCAGTTCGGTAAGCACCGCCGCAAGCAGGTAAATCACGGATATCATCACCAATGGACCATAACCTCCGGCAACACCATCCTTTACCCAGTTGGAAAGGGATGCCACCACCCCGGTACTCTCAAGGGCCATCCCCATGCCGAGCATCCCGAATATCATGAAGATCACCTTCCACTGCACCGCCCCATAAGCCTCATTAGGCTCAATACAGCGGGTAAACATTGTCAGCAGCACTGCGGCCAGTGCCAACACAATCAACGGAGCCACCTTGAAGGCACCCAATATCATGAACAGGGCAATGGCGCCAATGGCAAAGGGTACCTTTGAACGCCTCACCGGCCTTCCCTTGGGACGGGAAAGGTTGATAAAGTCCCTCTCCTGAAAAAGTTTGTTCATGCGCTCCACGGACCCCTCAACCAAAAGCGTGTCCCCAAATGCCAGCTTTACGTCCTCAAACCTCTCACGCAGGTTCTCACCCCGACGATGCACTGCGAGGATCAGCACGCCAAAGCGCTGCCTGAAATTCAATGCCTTGAGGGATTGCCCCAGTAAAGAAGAACCGGGTCCAATAATGCCCTCCATAAGCACCGCGGAATCCGTGCGCAGGCTCTCAAGGCCCAGCTCCCCGTCACCGCCAATCTTGAGACCCGCCGTTTCGCCTGCATCAATCACCCCTTCCACCCGGCTTTTCACGAGCAATTGGTCACCGGCCAGGAAAACCACTTCATTCAGGGGCATCTCGAGCCTCTCTGTCGCGCGGGTTACTTCAATGATTCGAAATTCCCTGATCTTGGACAGGCGCGTCTCTGCTATTTTTTTCCCGACAAGTGGTGACCCTTCACTGATTACGGCCACAGTGAGGAACTCCTTTCCCTCCTCCGCTTCAAACAGGGTCGACAAGGTCACCCGCTCGGGCAGCAATCTCCTTCCCACCACCAGCATGTAGACAAAGGTAATCGCAACAAAGATCAATCCCAGCCTTGCCATCTCAAACATCCCGAATTCCTGCAGGCGCGGATCAGCCGTCTCCTCAGCGATGCCGGCAGCAATCAGGTTGGTCGACGTCCCAATGATCGTACAGGTACCACCGACAATAGCCGCATAGGAGAGCGGAATAAGAAGCCGTGAGGCAATCAGGTTGTGCTTACGAGCAAGGGCCAGCACAATCGGCAGAAACACCACCACCACCGGCGTATTGTTGACAAAGGCTGACATCACGGCAACCACAAGCATCAATACCATCAGCACCCTCAACTCCTTCTTGCCCGCGACTTTTTCAAACCATCCTCCAAGCGCATCGATGGTCCCGGTTCGCTCAAGAGCCGCACTCAGGATGAACATGCATGCAATGATAATAGGGGCCGGGTTGGCAAATACCATCAACGCTTTTTCGACCGGGAGGATGCCGCTGATCATCAGCAGCACAAAAGCACCCATGGCAACTAGGTCCGGGGGAAACCACTCCTTCACGAACGCCATGAAAACGGCAACCAGAAGGATACATACGAAAATTTGTTCCATGATGGGTCTCTTTCCTATATGAAGAACAGGGAGGGGCTAACAACTGACAGGACGCCCGTCAAATCAACTTACTTTAAGAAACCGAAGTTTTCTCCAGATGCAAACACTCGCAATCGCTCTAGGAGCCCTGATTCTATACCTCATTGCCTACCACACCTACGGTAAGTTCCTTGCCCGCAAAATCTTCAGGCTTGACCCTGAAGCGACTGTCCCAAGCGTCGAGTTACGGGATGACATCGACTATGTGCCGACCAAGAAGAGCATCATCTTCGGTCACCATTTCACCTCGATTGCCGGCACCGGACCAATTGTGGGCCCGGCACTGGCAGTCATCTGGGGCTGGGTCCCCGCCCTGCTCTGGGTCTTGTTTGGCTCCATCCTGATCGGCGCCGTGCACGATTTCGGTTCACTGGTCGTCTCCATGCGCAATCGCGGCCAGACAGTGGGAGACATCGCAGGGCGTGTACTGGCCCCGCGCACCCGCATCCTGTTCCTCTCCATCCTGTTCATGGCCCTGACCATCGTGCTGGCCATCTTTGGCTTGGTGATTGCCGCGGTATTCAAGATGTATCCCGCAGCCATTGCCCCATGCCTGCTGCAAATCCCCATTGCCCTTGCTATCGGCATTATGATCCACCGCAGGGGTGGCAACATCCTGCTCTCCTCCATCATTGCCCTGGGCATCATGTATCTAAGCGTTTATTTCGGCGATGCCGGAATACTTGGGCAAATTAACACCACCCTTTCCTCGTGGCCGGTCCTCACCTGGGTGGTCGTTTTGCTGATCTATTGCTATGTCGCCTCCGTGTTACCGGTCTGGACCCTGCTTCAGCCCCGGGACTTCATCAACAGCCTGCAGCTGTTAAGCGCCATCGGACTCGTCGTCCTTGGCTTGATTGTCGCCGGAATTTGGGGAGGAGCACCCATTGAGGGATCCCGTCCGGACCTGGAAATTATCGCTCCCGCCTTCCGTATGGGAGAAAACGCCCCGGCTGGTGCTCCGTCAATTTTCCCGTTCCTGTTTATTACCATTGCCTGTGGAGCCATCAGCGGTTTTCACTGCCTGGTATCCAGCGGCACCAGTTCCAAGCAACTGCGCTGTGAAAGCGATGCCCAGTTTGTCGGCTATGGCTCCATGCTGACGGAGGGGTTCCTGGCCGTTCTGGTCATTCTTGCCTGTGTCGCCGGCCTCGGGCTTGGGATCAAGGACGCACAAGGGGGGATATTCAGCGGTGAATCAGCCTATCTTTCTCGTTATGAGTCCTGGGACGGGGCAAAGGGATTGCCCGCTAAAATCGGGGCCTTTGTGGAAGGCGCCGCCAACTTTCTCAAGGCACTCGGGCTTGCTCCCGGCTTTGCCATCGCCTTGATGGGGGTCTTCGTGGCATCCTTTGCCGCCACCACCCTCGACACCGCCTGCCGCCTGCAGCGCTACGTGATCCAGGAACTTGCGGCAACCCTTTATAAAAACAAGCCAACCGCTTCCCCCAAGTCAGGCATCGCCCTGAGCGCCAACCCCCTCACCTGGCTTACCAACCGGCACGGGGCAACCATCTTCGCCGTCATCCTCGCCTTCGGTGTGGCCGCAAGCCCCGGTCCAAAGGGCCCCGGATCCGGCGGGCTCAACCTCTGGCCGCTATTTGGTGCCACCAACCAGCTTCTTGGCGGGCTTGCTTTTTTGGTCATCCTGTTCTGGATGCGCCGGCGCAACCTGCCAATGTGGTTCATTATCATCCCTGCCGTGTTTATGCTGCTTCTTCCTGGGATCGCCATGAGCATTGAACTCTTCAAGCCCGCCGGATGGATTGCACAGGGCAAACTGCTTCTTGCCTTCATTGGGCTTGCCACCCTGGCACTTGAGGTCTGGATGATGATTGAGGCCCTGATCGCCTGGCCCAAGGCAAAGGGAATCATCGAGGACTCCCTGCCAGCCCTTCCGGCAAAGACTGAACCCCAAGAGGATGGGGGCAGAAGCTGCTGATCCCCTACTTGCCGGCGTAATCCGGGTTTGGTTTGGGAACCTTGGCCCCGGTTTTCTTGAGCCACTCCACCAGCTTGGCATCAAGCTCCTTGACCTTGTCGGGCATCTTTTCGGCAAGCTCCTCCTTTTCACCGATATCCTCAGCCAGGTTAAAAAGCTCATAGGGCTTGCCGACATAACGCTTGAGCAACTTCCATTTGCCGCTTCGAATGATGCTGTAGGGCATGATGCGGCCCCGGTAATGCGGGAAATGCCAGAACAGATCCTCCCTCCCCAGGGAATCCTCCCCCTTGAGGACAGGCATCAGGTCGACCCCGTCAATGGCGAGGCCATCAGGAGCCTTTAGTCCGACTGCCCCACAGATGGTGGGAAAATAATCAACACTGGTTACCGGAACCGGGCTCACTGCGCCTGCCCTGGTCACACCCGGCCAGTAAACGATGAGAGGCACGCGTATTCCCCCCTCATAGGGATTTCCCTTTCCCGAGCGCAAGGGCGCATTATTGGTAGGCCCCAGCAACCCTCCGTTGTCTGAAGTGAACATGATGACGGTATTCTCGGAGATCTTCAGTTCCTTAAGCTTGGCACGAATACGCCCCACCGCCTGGTCAACGCTCTCAACCATGGTCGCATACGCCGCATTCTTCTGCCTGAGCTTTACCTGCGTGGCCTTTTCCTTGTATT
Source organism: uncultured Verrucomicrobiota bacterium (assembly GCA_902589825.1). Taxonomy (GTDB): domain Bacteria; phylum Verrucomicrobiota; class Verrucomicrobiia; order Verrucomicrobiales; family DEV007; genus CACIUL01. Next base: position 23,158 of record CACIUL010000031.1, on the reverse strand, counting down.
TGGCCATCAGCGACTGCTTTGCCTGAATGGGCGTATGAACCGCATAATTGGCAAAGTAGAGAAAAAACGGCTGATCTTTGTTTCGGTTGATAAACCCGAGCGCCTCATCTGCTTCACGGTCAGTTAGATACTGGCCCTTTTCCCGCCCGGGAAGCCCATGAATGCCTTCCAGCCTCTTGTTGTTGAAAGGGTCATAATAGCTGGGGGGTTGGCCATAATCACACCCGCCGTAGTTCTCATCAAACCCCTGTTTCTCCGGATACCAGTCATCAGCACCAAGGTGCCACTTTCCGATATGGCAGGTCCGGTAACCAGCACTTTTCAAAAGCTCGGCAATGGTCAACTCGGAAGACTCCATCCAAAGGGCGTTTGCCGGACACAGCACCTTGTTGCCCTTGCCCCCAACCCAGCGGGAAGGGTTCTTCTTATTCGCAGGGATTTTACCACCCTGAAATCGTGCCCTGATCCAGTCAGTCACCCCAAGACGGGCCGGATAGCGCCCGGTCATGATCGCCGCCCTTGTCGGAGAACAGACCGCGCAGGCTGCATAGGCATCAGTAAAGCGCATGCCCTCGCCTGCCAACCCGTCTAAATGAGGCGTCTCGTAGAATTGACTGCCAAAGCAGCCAAGGTCAGTCCAGCCCAGGTCATCGACGTTAATCAGGATAAAATTCGGCTTGTTTGCTGCCCCATCAACCGCGGTCAAAGAGCTGCTGAGGGCGAAAACAGTCAGAAAGAGGCGTAATTGCTGCATCTGCACATCATTGCCTGCTTAGTACTGCCTCGTCAAATCCATCATATCGGCCTTGTTATCTTTCCAAGAATCGACCATCATTTCCAGCATCTCGAAAGAACCAAGAAGATTTCTCCAATGCCAGATCCAGACAACGCACTTGAAAAGGAACGTGAACTGCTCGCCTCAATCGCCGACAAGGGCACCGGGACAAAGCTAAAGACCTACTCCAAGCTCTGTGGCCCCGGATGGTTGCAAAGTGCCATTACCCTCGGCGGAGGCTCCCTGATCGGCGCACTGTCACTGGGCGCCATTGGCGGAACCAACTTCATGTGGGTTCAGCCGGTGGCAATGATCCTTGGAATTATCATGCTGAGCGCGATCGCCTATGTCACCCTCTCCACAGGCCAGCGCCCCTTCCAGGCAATCAATCAGCACGTCTCACCGGTTCTGGGGTGGGGCTGGTTGGGAGCGACCATGCTTGCCAACATGGTCTGGTGCCTTCCTCAGTTCAACCTCGCCTACGGAGCTATTTCGGAAAACATTTTCCCACAGATTGCAGATTCAGGCAAGGAAGGCAGCCTGCTCCCCATCCTGCTTGTCTCCACTCTTGCTCTCGTTGTCGCCACACTGGTTGTTTTCTCCTACGGCAAAGGCAGCAAGGGGGTATTGCTCTTCGAGCGGGTGCTTAAAATATTTGTCGGCCTCATCGTCCTCGCCTTCGTCGGCGTCATCCTGCGCATGACATTTGCCGACAGTTCCAACCTGGAATGGGGTGCTGTTCTCGGAGGGTTAATCCCAGATTTCAACGCGCTATTTAACCCGGCAGAAAGCTTCCAGACCGTGATCGACAAACTCGATGCTGGATCTGCAAAGGAATGGACTGACAAGATTGTCGGCAAGCAACGCGACTCCATTATCACTGCCTTCGGCACGGCAGTCGGCATCAACATGACTTTTCTCCTTCCCTATTCCATGCTGCGCAGGAAATGGGGCAAGGAACATCGAGGGCTTGCCATCTTTGATCTCTCCACCGGTCTCTTCCTCCCCTTTGTGATCGCCACCGGTTGCCTCGTCATCGCCACGGCCACCCAATTCCACGCAAACCCTGAGAATTATAACTACACCAAAAGTGCCACGATTAGAGAGGCCGCTCAACCGCAAATAGCCGAAGCCGCTTTCAACGCCCTTGGAGCCAATGAGAAAAAAGAGATTCAACAGTTAGAACAGGCACTGCTCGACGCCCTTGGAGCCGATGAGAAAAAACAGATACAGGCCACGATGCAACAGGCACTGCTCGACGCCCTTGGAGCCGATGAGAAAAAACAGATACTGAAGGCAACCTACACGGCTCTGCCAGAGCAAAAAAAGGCGCATGCCACGCTGGAACTCATGGAAGTGCGTCCCAGCCAGTGGGAACTTGCCCGGTCACTGGCTCCCCTCACCGGCGCTGCCGTCGCCCAGTATGTGTTCGGGTTTGGTGTTCTGGCCATGGCGATCTCAACCATTGTTATTCTCATGCTCATCAATGGCTTTGCCCTGTGCGAAGCCCTGAACCGGCCAAATGATGAAAAGCTCAGGAGAATTGGTTGCCTCATTGCCGGAATTGTCGGGTTCTTCGGCCCAATAGCATGGGGCAAGCTCAGCGCCTATCTCGTGATTCCCACCTCGGTGTTCGGGTTCACGCTACTTCCTATTGCCTACATCACCTTTCTCTGCCTGATGAACTCAAAGAGCCTGATGGGAGAAAACCGGCCGGAAGGATCTGCCCGCATGAGGTGGAACATCCTGATGGTTACAGCAACTCTCATCGCCACGCTCGGTGCAGGATGGGCCTCGCACGGAAAAATAGGCTGGTGGGGACCGGGACTGATCCTCGCCTTTGGTGTCGCCGCACTGCTCACCAAACGCGGCGGCAACCCCGGTGCTACCTGAAGTTAACCATTTCTCCTGCTTCCGGTCCGGAAGGTCAGCAAACCAACTAAAAAAGTCAGTAAAGACAATCTACTTGGCAAACGCCGTATAACGCTCAGCAAAATAGGAACGCTTCGGTATCTCCCCAGCCCCGACCAGGTAACCGTAGCACAGCCGCAGGGAATCCCCCTTGGGGATCTTCTTCACGAAGTAGGCGCCGAAACGCCCGTAGTCCCGGTAAGCGGAGTAAGTGTTCCCCTTGGGGATGGAGGAATGGCTCATGTGCTGGGCAAAGTAAGCCTTGTCCCCAAGCTTGAAGCTCAGTGCCACCCACGGCAGATCCTTCTCTTTCTTGGGATTAATCGTGTCTTCATGAAAAAGATACTTGGCTGACTTGTTCTTCGACACCTCATTGCTCGGGCGAAACTGGCACCCTGCATGTTCAGGATCTCCATTCAGTTCCACCTCCGCATTTGGGGCCTTAAGGACCGTGTCAAAGTTCACCTGCAGGTAAGCTCCCTCGCCCTTGGCGGGCCGAAACACCTGCGTGCGCTCCTCCTCAATAAACGCTGTCCCGTCGGCAGCAACCCAGTGTATCAGGATGGTGAGAGACGCACTGTCATCCCCGACCTCCTGCCTGAGGATCTTCTGGTAAACCTGATCACAGCCCTTCATGTGCCAGGAATCCACCTGCTTGCCGTCAAACCTCGTCTTTGACCAACCAAGGAAAATCCCCCGATGGTGGGTGAACTGTCCGCCAGCCCCCTTGGTAATGGGAGCCTTTCCGGCTTCGTCGAAAACATGGGTGTAAACCTTGTAGGTTTCATGCCGGCTCTCCGCGCTGGCTGTGTCATGCGCGGTCATGACGCGGGCCATGACCTTACCCTCATTGAGAATGTCAATATGTTTGCCTGGCATCTCCTTAATCTCGAATCCCGCGTGAAGCAGTGAAGCGGTAAGGAAAAAAATCGAAGTTACTGTTGTTTTCATCATCTGTTCTGGAAGTTGGTTTTTGGCTTGCTTTGGATTCAATTCAACCGCCTCACTGGCTCAGGGCAACTTGAAGAGCAATTTCTTGTCGGCAGCTGTCCAGACACGCAACAGGCTGTCTTCTCCGCCAGCGGCAATAATGGAGCCATCACGACTGCTCTCAGCGGCATGAATGAATGTGCCCCCATCAGGAAGGGGCTGGTTGGCCAGACGCACCGACTTGTCACCACTTCCGGTGAGAAGGGTCTCGGTGATGCCCACGAAATCAACCGAGGACACCGCCTTGCTGTGCCCCTTGACGGTTTGCTTCTGGGTTCCCGCCTCAAAATCCCAGACCTTGACCACGTGGTCAGCTCCGGCACTGGCAAGTGCGAGACCATCCGCACGCCAGCTGACATCAAGCACATGGTTGGTATGCCCCTCAAACGCCCGCTCCAGGCTGGCATCAGCGGTCTTGAAGACCTTGACGAAGCGGTCTGCTGCACTGGTTGCAATACGGCTGCCATCAGGACTGAAGGCAATTGCCGATATGGTGTCACTGTGGGAATCGGTGTTCCTGCACACCTCCTTACCATCCTTGACCTGCCAGACATTGATTGCGCCGCTCCGTGAGGGAACTCCGCTGCCGCTTGCAAGAAGGTTGCCATCGGGGCTGAAGGCGATGCTGTTGACCCGGTCAACAATCACCTTCGCGTCACCGGTTTGACCAATGGTGCGCTCAAGCGACCAGCCAGGAGCCAAGTTCCATGCCTTGACGGACTTGTCATTCTTCACGGACAATACGTTCTTGCCAGCCCGGCACAGTGCAACAGATGCGCCCGGACCGATATTGATGACGCGCGAAGGCAGCCCCGTCTTGGCTGCCCAGGAATAAAGGTTACCGTCATCACCTGAAGCCAGAACACGGCTGCCATCCTCGGAAAACTCAACGGCACCCAATACACTGCCCGCTGTGGCTGCCGCCTTCTTGGCTTCCTCACTTTCCGCCTTCCTCAACTCGAGCGTCTTTTGCGCCGCATCCAGTTTCCCCTGTGCCAATCCCTTTGCTTCTTCTGCCCTCGTCACAAACCGCCCTGCAACCTCGCGATTACGCACGGCTTCCTTGTATTTGCGCTCCACTTCGTCAAATTCCTTCTTCTGTTTTGCGTGCTCATCAGCCGCCTTCTTGGCCGCGTCCTGAGTCGCCTTCAATGCATTGGTTGTCATTGCCAGCTGCATTTTGGTTTTTTTGACCTGATCATCCAGTCCCTTCAGGGCTTCTGTTGCCTTGGAACGCGCATCAGCAGCAGCGCTGAGCAAGGAATCCGCCTTGGTCTTCTCCTCCTCCCCTGAGGCAGCCTTCACTGCAGCCTGCGCCTTGCTCTCCTCCTCACTCCTGGCCTTCAGCTGTGCCTGGGCATCAGCCTTTCCTGCCTCAGCCTTCTTGACCTCGGCCTCCGCGAGAACCTTTGCCTCCTCCTGCGCCTTGACCTCCGAGTCCGTCTTCATCTTATTTTCCTCAGCCGCCCTGAACTCAGGCATCTTCTTGTCCCTCGCCTCCTGAGAGGTTTTCTCAGCCTCCTGCGCCTTCTTTACCGTCTCAAGATCAGTCTTGAGCTTCTTTTCCGCTGCATCAAACTGCTTCTTGCGCTCATCGCCTAGTTTGGTTGCAACCGTCAATGCCGAGGCAGCTGCCTTATCCGCCCTCATTGCCCTCCAGGTAGTCTTCGCGTCAATCACCAACTTACCGCTTGCCCCGTCCCAGAGCTTCAGTGTGTCATTACCCGAAACGGAGGCAAAGCGCGAACCATCCGAGGACACGGCGATCATACGCGCCACGCTTCCATTTCCAATCTGCTTCACCTGTTCTCCCCCTGAAACATTTATTTTCCAGTGCCTGAGCGTGCTGTCCGCCCCAGCAGAGAGCAACTGGCCGCCCTCCCCGTCAAAAACCCGGAGAGCAACCACCGCCCCCTGGTGCCCCTTGAGCTCAACAAATCCCATGCCTCCATCCCCTGCCTTCACCTCTTGGCCCGCAGCCACAGCGGTTAAATCCACCAACCTGATCACGCCGTCCTCACAGCCGCATGCCGCCAGTTTACCCGAGCGGCCGACAACCATGCTGTGTATCGGCGAGGGCAGCTCAATGGTCTTGGGATCACCCTCCCCTGGTCCCGTCCATACCTTGAGAAACTTATCCAGTGAAGCGGTAACAAGCCTGTCCTCACTACCAAACCCAACACCCGTTACCGCGGCGGCATGCCCCTGGAAAGTCTTGACGCCCTTTCCACCCAGCATATAAAGCCGCACCAACCCGCTCTCCTCACCCACCAGGGCATTCTCTCCAGTGCTTGCGGAAACCGCCGAACGAGGCACTCCCGTCACCGGCTCAAGTGTTTCAACCAGGACTCCCTCCGGCCGGCGCCAAAGCTTAATCGTGCGAAACCCCCCGGAAGCCAGCAATCCATCATGATTAAAGGCAAGGCTGCCAACAATATCCAGATGCGCCGCTCCACCCTTATCCGCAATCCCGGGATCAGAAAGTTCACCAGACAACTCTCCAGTGGCCAGGTCATAGACAAAGAGACGGTTACCGCGGCCAACCGCTGCATATTGATTATCCGGTGAGAGTGCCACAGAGTAAATGGCCTTCACCCGTTCACTCATCTTGGAGAATTTCACCTCACGCTCTGCAGCAAGGGTGTCATCATCCTTCGCTCCCTGGTCAATCCAGAGCTTCAGCAAGGCGAGTTGCTCAGGGTTAAGGTTGGGCGCATTGGATTTATTGCCCGGCGGAGGCATGAATTCCTCCTCACGGTGGGCAGCGAGGAGAAAAAGCAGGCTCTCATCAGCCTTGCCCGGAACCAGCACCGGACCGTCAGAGGAGCCTTTCATCATCGACGGGACATCCTCAAGGTTAAGCTTTGCCTTCGCCTTGCTGGCATTATGGCAGGCAACACAGCTTTTCTTGAACACCGGGGCGATGTGCTTGGCGTAACTGACAGCTCCCTGGTGCGTCAATGGACCAACCTCGAGGGGTGCCGCCCTCAAGGTTGAGGTTAAGGACACAGGAAGAAAAAGGAGGAGATAACAAACGGGAATCTTCACGGGGAGGGAGCGGGATCCTGGGTGGCAGCAGCAGAATCAACCACCTTGATTTCAGAAGGGGTGCTGGATTGCAGGTCAATGCCGTTAAACTTGAGCTTGGCAATGGTTTCAAACCCCAAGACGCCAGCCGGTGCATCAGGCTTGATTTCAATAGGCACCTTTACGGTGTCCTGGTCCTTGGCAATGGTGGCATTCTGGGCAGTCACGCCCTTCACTCCATCGGCAAATTTAAACTGAAGCTCAACAGCATCAGCAAAACCATACAGCCGCTCAACTCCCACCGTAATTTCCGCCTTCCCCGCTTTCGGAAATTCTGCAGGAATATCCACCGTCTTTATCCTGACCGGGGTTTCCGCAATTTTAACGGTAAGCGGCATCGTGAAGCTGGTAAATACAAGGTCCTTTGGCTTGGAGCGTTCAGCAGCCTGCTTTGCCCTGTTCTCGGCATCTTTCTTTCCTGCCTCTGCCTGCTTGAGTTCCTCTTCGGCTTTCTTTAAATTGGCTTCTTCCTGATTCAGATTGGCCTCCGCCTGAGCCACCAGCGCAGCCTTCTCCTGCTCGTTGCCGGCATTACCTGCCCGTGCCTCATTAAGCTTTTTACTGGCTTCATCCCGAGCCTTCTTGGCAGGATCAACCGCCTTGCGGGCAACTTCTACATTGGCAACCGCCTTCTTCTTTTTCTCTTCAGCCCTGTTTGCAGCATCCAAGTCGCGACGATAACCAAGCTTGGTGGAAGCCTGTATCCTGAACCGGTGGGTTCCAGGCTTAAACTGATTGCCGTCTTTGTTATTGAGCAGGGATATCGGCAGGGTGGCCTCAACCTTGCCCTTGTCAATCTGCACCTGCGGCGGCTTCTTGCCCATTCCCGGAAAGTCAATCACCTTGATGGTGATTTTATCCTTAACCTCAGCATTGGCAGAAAGCTTTACAGGGAGATCGATCTTGCCACCAAGTGACGTTTCAAGGATGCCGCCCTCCGGCGGGACAATCACCAGTGGAGACTTTTCTTCAACAGAGCCAACAATGAGAGACTCGCCCACCCTGCAGAAAACACGCTCCTTATCATAATCATTAATTGTCCAGTTAACCGCCGCTGATTCTGCCTGCCGCTGGACCTCATTGCCGGCAACCACCGCAGTGCCTGACACACGCACACGTCCACTCCAGGCGGGTGTGTCAACGCCCGGCATGAAGGGGATCGAAACCTGGGTTGCTCCAGGCCCCATTGTTGCGGGAGTTGTTTGAAAAGTATCAGGAAACCCTTCAACTCTTAACTCAATGGGTTCATTAAAACCGTCACGGCGAAGCGCATAGACTTCAATTCTGCCGACCTGCCCACGCCTTATAGCGATCCCGCCGCGCTCCACTTTCTTGCTCTTCGCATTACTCTGGAAAGGCGGAGGCACTGACATGATCAGGTCAAACCCAGGTTGAGGAGCCCTCACTATCAAGCGAAAAGGATTGCCGGTTGCATAATTATCACGAACCCTGATCCGGACCTTCACATCCGCATCGGCCTTATACAGGTAAGTCGGGTCCCGGTGACTGGTGGGAAACCTCCTTCCCCCGATGTTCTTGCCCTCGTCATCAGCATCCCCGATCTTTGCCACTACCTGCTTGCCATCCTTGTCCACAGTCACTTTCTCAAGGCTCATTACAGGGTCACTTACCCCGTTGAGGCGCTGAGAAATGATCTCCACTACATAACTCTGGTCCTTCTTTGCATCAAAGCTAAACCATGATCCCGATTGTGACTTAAATCTCCCGCCCACCTCACACGGGAAAGGCAAATGTTGCGCATCTTCAGGGTCGGCATTGGAGCCCGCATCAACAACAACAGGAAATGCCGAGTGCGTGATGAACACAGGGTTTGAGGTAGCCTGACCTTCACCCAAATGGTAATGAAACCCCTTCATCCCGATATTCACCGGCTTCAGCAATGATGTCCTGCACCGATCTGAGTCGGCAGGGACATCCACATTCACCTCGATCCTCTCCAGACCGTCGCCAGAGGGCACGCCCCCCGGAAGATTCCTGCCGTATATCTGGAAAGACTGTTTTGTCCCCGGCTGCGCTGACAGGGGGAGGATAAAGTCAACCTGTGCCCCCTTGCGCAGCATCAAGCGGTATTGATAACCTGCCCCCCCTCGTGCCTGGAAGTCGGATACCCGCAAAAGGTAATCACCCTCACTTTTCGCCGTTAATTCAAGGAGCGGGTCGCCGCCGACAGATTCCCTTGCCCTGCCAACCTCAATACCAAGTGGATCCGTCAAGACCAACAGGGCATCCATGCGCGAGGCAATCCTTTCAGCAAAACATTCAATGAATATCCGATCGCCACTCTTCGCAGAAACCTTGAAATAGTGAGCCTTGCCACTCTGCAACTGACCATTAATGACGGATGTCTCATTGATGAGAGCTGCACCGGAAGGCTGAACTGCCGCACCCGGAACGCTGATCTCCTCACGATCACTGACACAGAACACCAGTGGAGCACTTACTCCATGCCGTCCGGCGAAATACACCTCGTAATTACCCCGCTGCACCCCGGCCCCGGCACTGACCTTGAAACGTGAATTGTCAATGCTCTCGGCAGTAATACCCGGGTCACTGAAAATCAGGGCACCTGAATCACCCAGGTCAGCCCCCGTGACGGCAACCTCCACAAAGGATCCGGCCTGCACACCACATGGGAAAATCCCATCCAGCTTGACGCCTGGCAACTGCGCCTCAACCAAAGCAGAAAGGGAAAATACTCCCCCGGCAACATAGCTCCACAACCTTTTCATACTGGGCATATGCAACAGCAACTTCCCTGATCCCTAGTGGTTGAACAAGAACTCCTTGGTGTTGAGCAAGGCCCACACAAGGTCCTCATATGCCATTTTCCCGGCAGCCTTCACGTCCTCTTTTTTTGCCCCGGCCTCGGCACGCTTCTTTTCAAGATAACTGATCGAGACCTTCAGCTCGTCCTGCAGAGGATCGCGGGCAAATGCCTTCCGGTATAGCTCGGTGACCCTCTCCCCGTCACTTCGCTCCTCTTGCCCGGAGAGCCTTGCAGCACTGCCGCCACTGGCTGCCAGCTTATCCTGGATATTCTTGGAATTGAGCAGGTGCAGGGTCTGCGCAAGGCTTGCCCCCTGGGCACGTTCACATTCACAGGAGCTATCCATCTCGGGACGGCCGAAGACGGTCAGGAAATAGGAGCTCGCGTTGTAACTGTCATCAGGCAGAGCCACGGCCCTTGTTCCTGCAAGCTGTCCGCCGAAATTGGTTTGCGAACCGGTGATCACGTCAATGGAATCAAGTAAAACCTCAGCAGTCAGGCGCTTGGGGAAATAACGCGAGTAATTCTGCTGGTCACCTGCATTATGTTCATTGGGGATAGCTGTAAGCTGGTATGAAGTGGAGTTGCAGATCAAGCGGATGAGTTCCTTAAGGTCATATCCGGAATTGCTGAAGTGACCAGCAAGCGCCTCAAGCAGCGCCGGGTTGGTGGGCGGATTGGTAACCCTCATGTCATCCTCAGGTTCGACCAGTGCCCTGTTGAAAAAATGCTTCCAGTAGCGGTTAACCAGCATTGGAGCAAAGAAAGGATTTTCGGTTGAGGTCATCCAGTCAGCAAGGGCCTCGCGCGGGTCACTTTCAGCAGCTATCTCCATTTCCCCGCCTCCAAGGGGCGTTGGCTTAACAGCCGCGCCGGTTTTCGGGTTCTTGGAAGTAGCCAGCCCGACGTTATGAAAAACCCCATCCTCTCCGGGTATCTCCGACTTCTTTTTACCAATACGAGAAAAGAATGCCGCGAATCCGTAGTAATCCTGCTGGCTCCACTTCTCATACGGGTGGTGATGACACTCTGCACACTGCAACCGGACGCCAAGGAACATCTGGGAGACATCCTGTAGCTGCTCCTTTTGTTGTGAAACATTCCGGAACCAGGCAACGGCTGGATTATGCCCAATCTCTCCCTTTGCAGTAACCAACTCACTGACCCATTGGTTAAAGGGCTTGTTGGCGTGCAAACTGCCCCGAATCCATTCATGAAAGGCCTGTGTGCCACGTGTATGGGTATCCCCTTTGCGCTTATTGCGCAGGATAGCGGACCACTTATTGGCGAAATATTCCGCGTAATCACTGCCTGCAAGCAGCTTGTCGACACATAAGGATCGCTTGTCCGGGGAAGTATCGTTCATGAAGGCATCCACCTCCTCTATCTTGGGCAGCCTCCCGGCAATATCGATAGTGACTCTCCTGAGGAAAGTGGCATCATCACAGATCCCCGATGCGGGAAGGCCCAGCACCTTCAGCTTCGCAAAGACATGATCATCAATAATATTTGCAACAGGAGGAAGGTTGTCCGTTGGAACGCCCAGAGGAATAGTAGCCTGAAAGATGCTTACCTGTTCCTGGAAACGAATCATCACGGCCGCATCGCCGGTTTGAGCACTGGACATGGTCACCAACCCGGTCTGGTCCACTTCCGCCATCTCCTTCTGGTTGGACTCATAAGTGGCAATTCCTGAAATATCCCTCAGGGAACCGTCGCTGTAGACAGCCATTACCGAGAGTTGCTGTTTTTCACCGGCTTGCACGATTTTAGAGGAAGGAAAAACCGAGATACTCTCAACCTTCGGGTCATCCTCCTTGCCGTATGGCACCCCCTGCTCCATCCACCTGACAATCGCCATGTAGTCCCAGGAACCCCTGTCAAAAAGTGCTCCGCCTCCATGAGGCAGTTCACCGGACCCTTTGCGAAGCAAAAGACTGTGGTCAGGCGCAGCGGGGAAAAGCCGCCGTCCACGGTTCTCCCTGACAAGGAATTCATAATCCTCTGCGGGCTCGAAGCCAAGAAGCGAAAGGCGGAAACCATTCTGACCCTCGGTCTTTCCATGACACCCGCCGCCATTACAGCCGTGCTTGGTGAACAAGGGAACGATGTCGTTTGCAAAATTAATTGGCTGGGAAGTCTCAATCTCCTCAACCATTACCTCAATCCGGGCTCCCGGCTGCCCCTCGAGGTTGGCACTAACCGTTGCCATCCCGTTTGACACCGGCTTGACAAGCCCGCCGGCCGAGACTTCCACCAATCCAGAAGGCTCCACGCTATACTCAACCGCTCTGGTTGCATCCACACCGTCAGCAGCGGTAACCACCAGCTGAAGTCTCGCATCAGGCCCCTTGAGATGCGCCGCCTCATCCTGTTTTGAAACGGCGTGGATATCCAGGGCAAACGAGGATGCACACCCAATCAGAAAGGCACCAATTGTTAAAAAATGACGAACGACAAACATAATATCAATGTTCAGTTATACGATTAGTTGCACTGTTTAAACAAGCTCAGGCATGGGCCTGAAACGCTGATCCACAAGGTAACGGGGGCGACCACTAAGGTCGGTAACCGTTGCCTTGCCAACATCAATGCCCACATTGTGATAAAGGGTGGCGAAAACCTCCTCAAAATGAACCGGTCTATCCTCCGCCTCCCCGCCATCGCGAGTGGTTGACCCAATGACTTGTCCGGTATTCATCCCGCCTCCGGCGAGCAGGGCACAGGAAACCTTTGGCCAGTGATCTCTGCCCCCCTTGTCATTAATGACCGGGGTCCTGCCAAACTCGCCCCAGACCACCACCGACACGTCCTTATCAAGGCCCCGCTGGTGCAGGTCATCAACAAGGGTGCTGACTCCCTGGTCCAGCAAAGGAAAATCCTCACGAGCCCTCTTGAAATTGCCTCCGTGCCAGTCCCAACGACTGAAACCAAGGGTCACGCATCGGGCGCCCGCCTCAACAAGGCGGCGAGCAAGCAGAAACTGGTCCAGTCGTTTCCACGGACCATCAGCAGTCAGCTTCTCAGTTCCCTTGCCGTAAGCCTCCACCAGCCTGGGATCCTCTTTTGACAAGTCAAATGCCTCTCCCAACCTGCTTGAAGTAAGGACTCCATAGGCTTGCTTGCCGAAGCTATCCAGACTGTCCATGATCCCGGAAGCATCCACATCGCGCCTGAACCCGTCCACGCTCTTGAGCAGTGCACGCCTGTCACCAAGCCTCTCAAGGCTGATCCCCTTCAGTTCCACATCCTCGGAACCTCCTCCACGGTTTGGGGTGAAGGCAGTGTGAGCCGGGCCACAAAATCCAGGTTGACCGGGATCGCCCCACTGGTCGTGACCGCATTTTGGTGATAGCCCCACAAACGGGGGGACCGCCTGGCTGACCGGCCCCTGCAGTGTGGACATGACGGAACCGATTGATGGCCATCCCCCGGGAGGGGCATTGCGAGGAGACCTGCCCGTTAGGCACTGCTGGGCATCATGACCGCCGTGGGCACCTACAATGGACCGGATAAAAGCGAATTTCTCAGCCCTTGCGGCAATCTTTGGAAAAAGTTCACCGATCTCGATACCCGGAACACTGGTTTTTATTGACTTGAACTCACCCCGGATGTTTGACGGGGCATCACGCTTGATATCCCACATGTCCTGATGCGGTGGTCCACCTGCCAGGAAAATCATAATCACCGCCTTGTGACCAAGCGGACCACTGGAACCCCTGGACTGTGCCTCGGCATTCAATAAACCGGGCAGGGAAACTCCTCCCAGTGAGAGTCCTCCAACTTTCAGGAATCCCCTGCGGGATACTCCATCACAGAAATGGTTTTTATTCCTCGAATAAATCGAAAGCATCTTGGTCTAATAAACAATAATCAGGTTAAGTCGTCCAATCTGACGGGAACAAGTTCAATACTATAGTTAAAACCTCAAAACTGAACGAAATCTGATGCTTTTTTTCATCCAATCCACTGCAGCTGTTTAACTGTGGCAGGCAATTGAACCAAACCAACTTAAAAGTTAAGGAATCCGAAAGATTATTTTATAAAAAAACAGCTTAATTCGACAAAAATAAAAATTTCACTCCCAAGACCTGGCTAGGGAATGATCAAGTCCTCACGACCTTTCCTTGAACGGATCCAGTTCAGGGAACGGCGCACTGCCTTCATTCGCAATACTTTGATTTGCAGCTGATTTTTTCCCGGAAAATCCATCAGGGTGAGGCCAACCAACATGGTCAGCAATCCCTGCCCCGGCACAAAGAGCATCACAAAGCCTGCAATCAAAAGCAGGAACCCGAGCAGGTTCTTGCCAATGGCCATTATCCAGCGCAAGAGCCCATTGGCTCCCGATACCCCTGCTGCGCGCCTCCGTACAAAATAATGCTTATCCATCCGGACAACGAGCATGGGAATAAGCAGAATGCTGGCAATAAAGCTCACCAACGACAGTGCGCCAAGCCAAATCAACAATGCCTCATGGCCCTGAAGCCATTCCCAGTTCACGGGGAAGATGATGTCTTGTCGCTGATCGAATAAAGGGCCTTGTCCGTTCTCAGGAAAAGAACATCCCCTGATACTGCTGCAGAGGCCATGAGTTTTCCATCAAGTATGTTCTCGGATATTACCTCAAACTTACGCGCTGCCTTTATCACTGTGGTCACGCCTTCTTCACTATGAAAATAGATCCTGCCAGCAGCAACAAAGGGTGCCGCCCAGTATTTGCCGCTCGCAATCCGCTCGTTCCAGACAAGCTTGCCCGTTTTAGCTTCAAGACAGGTGACCAGCCCTCCGGAATCACCCACAAAAAACAGCAACCCGTCCACGAACAGGGGGGAAGGAGAGCTGGGAACTGATTTCCTGTAGCGCCAGAGAATCTCGGGCTGATCCTTCAGGCTGATCCCCAGCATCTCGGCACGCATGAAACACGTGGACAGGAAAAGCATGCCGTCGCCTGTAACCGGCCGGGCCACATTGGAAAACCCCAGCCTCTCATAATCAACCTTCCATTTCTCATCCCCGGTTGAAGGATCATAGCCATAAACCCAGTTGGCCCCTGCAGAGATCAGCTCATTCACCCCACCGCGCGGCATGACAAGCGGAGTGCTGTAAGCCTTTTTCAGCTGGGGGTTGCTATGCAGCTTGCCACTGCGTTTGGTTTTCCAGGCAACGGTTCCATCCTTCTTGTTCAGGGCCACGACATATTGCTTGTCACTCCCGTCCATGTGAAAGAACAGGACATCCCCCGCAATTACCGGCGAACCTCCCGGCCCGTTCTCATGCATACAGTGATGGTCGAGATTTTTCCACAGCACCTTGCCGCTGGCACCTTCAATACATGCCGTGCCATACGTGCCGAAATGACAATACACGCGGCCGTGATCAATAACCGGGGTCGGCGAGGCATAACTGTTATAGCGGTGCACCCACTGAGGCTCATCCACGGAGAAAAGCTCCACGTCATAGAGAATCTTGCCACTGTCCCTGTCGATACAAATGGCATGGAAGCTGGCCTTTTCAAGGACAGTAAGAGGCTGGCTGCCCGTGTTGCTTTTCAGGCGCTTCTTGCTCGCCTCCTCACTGGCAAGTGTCTCGTGGGCTGCCGTTACCCAGATGCGCTTGCCCTCAATGACCGGCGATGACCAGCCCCGGCCGGCCAGGGACGTCTTCCACTTGATGTTTTTTGTCTCAGACCATTCTGTCGGCAAATCCTCCGCCTGGGAAACGCCGTCACCGGCAGCGCCTCGCCATTGCGTCCAGTCCACCGCGAATACACCGGTGGATAAAAGAAGAAAAAAGATGCTGGGTATTACTGTGTGCTGTTTCATCGACAATGAATTGACTTTGAGTTAACTAATCCATATGTGGAAGGCAATTATCCTTTTCCTCAGTGGAGCAATAATGGGGTTAATTTTAGCGTGGATAGCGCGTGGTGTCTATGACCGGTATTTCTTCATGGAAGGATCCTTTCATGTCGTCAACCATAGCAGCGCTGCCCACAACATATCACTTCGATTCCCTTCAGGAAAAACAAAGGCTTTCTCCATGAAGCCGGGAAGTTCGCATGACTTCAGGATCAATGACACCGGGGAAGGATCAATCACGGTCAATGTCGATGGAAGCGACCGCGATCAAGTGGGATACGTCACCAGTAGCAACAACATGATTGTGCTGGTCATCGGCGAGGACCACAGCGGATTCTCGCAGGTTCTTGTCCCATAGGCACTGCAACCCATTAAACTCAACCGAATTGCAAGAAATCAACCGTCCAAATCCATGAAACCTGCATTTTTCACCGGATCAATTTTGGCTGCCATTATCGCGATTCCATGCACCTGCCCGGCAAATATAACCCCCTCACCGGATAATGAACTCCAGGATATCCGTCTTGAGAAGGTGAGCGGCGAAGGCATCTGGATCTCGCCCCTGCCCGCAGGAAGCCGGGATCCCGAGCGCCCCCTCACGGTCAAGGCATGGTTTGACCATCAACTTCTTGGTAACGGGAACTCATACAGCAGGCGAGCCAGGGAATTCTCCAAGGCAAAGCGCACTGAACTAAGGTCACAGGTTGTCAATACCCTCAAAAGGGCAAGTCTTGAGTCACACATGGGCGCAAGAAAGCAACTTGACGCTCTTCTTGAAAGCCAAACAATCAGCAACCTGAAAGAGCACTGGATCATCAATGGCTTCACCTGCCTAAGCACCGTTGCAGGTATCAATGCCATAAAGAATATCCCGGGCGTAAAAAAGATATTCCTCTCCCCGGCCCGCAACAACAGACCCAGGGGGGGCGGCAGGAAACCGACACAACATGCGCGGGTCCCGGGACCAGCCTTTGACCCGGGACTTCACAAGCATCCCTGGTATATCCGCTCACTGCTTGCTGAGAAAACATGGAGGGAATTCGATGTCACGGGCAGGGGCACATTGAACATTATCCACGACAACAACTTCACTTTCCCCGAGAGCCTCGCGCAGAACCTCTACTTTAACCCTTCCGAGAAAACCGGGAACCAGATTGATGATGACGGCAACGGCCTGATTGATGACTGCCACGGTTACAACTTCCGGCTTAACTCCCCGCTGCTAAACACAAGGACGCCCGCCAGCCTGGACGCCTCCGCCCTGCACGGCACCATGTGTGCCGCGATTGTCTGCGGCAGGGGCAGCAAGACCAGTCCTTACGGATTCGGCATTGCCCCCGAGGGAAAATGGGCGGGTGTCATTGCCGGCAATGATATTGAACCGGTCGTGGAATGGGCAGTTGAGCAAGAAGCCGATACCTACAGCATGAGCTTTTCCATTCCCGGACTTGGGGACATGCGCTCACACTGGCGCAAGATAATGGAACACGGTTCCTTTTGTGGCGTTTACTTTGTCTCCGGCGCGGGAAATTTTGCATTAAGTGAGAAAATCCCCAGGCAAATGCGCACCCCTGAGGATATTCCCGAGGCGGTCTTCGCCGCAGCAGGCGTGCAACGCGACTTAGCCCGCACTGATTTTTCCAGCAAGGGCCCGGTGGAATGGAAGACCGAACACTATTCACAAGGAAAGGTGGAAAAGCCTGAAGTCTGCGCCTTTAACCACAACCTCCCTCTCCTGCTGCCTGATGGCCGGGTGATCTCCTCTGCCATCAGCGGCAATTCATTTGCCGGACCGATGTTCTGCGGAGCAATCGCGCTGATGCTCTCCGCAGACCCGGAACTGCTCCCCTGGCACCTGAAGGAGATCATTACCGGCACGGCCACCGACATCGGGCCTCCGGGAATCGACAACGAAACCGGACACGGCCTTATTAACTGTTACCGCGCCGTCAAGGAGGTACTGAGGCGCAAATCACTTCGCGAAGGTAAAAGTGCCCTTGCCTACACCGGGCGTATTGAAGGGGACGAAATTGATACTGAAAAGACCCGGCAGAAGCTGGAAAAAAAATTACTGGTGTTCTCAAGGCTCAAGGAAAACGGGAACGCTCGGCAGGCAGGGATTAAGCAAGGAGACCTGCTCCTTGAGGCAAACGGGATACCCGTAACCAGTGTATCCGCTTTCCAGGCAATCCTGCGCACCCCGGAGAAAAAAGAAACCATGCTGCTCATTGAACGTGGCGGCACACGCCATTCCATACGCCTTCCTAAAGGCCCGCCCGGGATCGCCCGTATGCGGCAGTCCTTCAGCGCTCCGGCATTTGACTGAGCCAATTCTTTAATCGCAATCATTTCCCAACCCGTTAAAGTCATTACCCGTGAAGCCGTTTCATCCACTCCTTATTGCCGCCATTATCCTCACTGCCCTCGTCGGCGCAGATGCACGCAAGCCAAACGTCATCATTATATTCACCGATGACCAGGGAAGCGTTGACGCCGGCTGTTACGGCACCCGTGACATACAAACCCCGCATACTGATTCGCTCGCCAAGCGCGGCATCAGGTTCACACAATTCTACGCGGCAGCCCCTGTGTGCTCTCCCTCGAGGGCAGGACTCCTGACGGGCCGCTACCCACTCCGCGCAGGGGTTCCCGGCAACACCACCTCCATCAAAGGAAAACCCGGAATGCCAGGTGAACAAATCACCATCGCTGAGCACTTTAAGTCCCAGGGATACAAAACGGCACACATTGGCAAATGGCACCTCGGCTATATTCCCCAACACATGCCCAATGCGCAGGGATTTGATTACTCATTCGGCCACATGGGAGGGTGCATAGACAACTATTCACATTTTTTCTACTGGCAGGGCCCAAACCGCCATGACCTGCACCGCAATGGAAAAGAGGTCTTTGAGGACGGTCAGTTTTTCCCCGACCTGATGGTTCGTGAAGCCTGTGACTTCATCAAGGAGAACCAGGACAGCCCGATCTTCATGTATTTTGCAATGAACACACCGCATTACCCTTATCAGGGTGAAGCCCACTGGCTGAAAGCCTACGAGAAACTTCCCCATCCCCGCAGGCTCTACAATGCCTTTGTCTCAAGTCAGGATGCGCGAATCGGCGATCTTCTTGCCTACCTGGATGAGCTTGGCCTGCGCGAGGACACTATCGTTATCTTTCAATCCGACCATGGACATTCCACCGAGGAACGCGCACATTTTGGTGGCGGAAGCGCAGGCCCATACCGGGGTGCAAAATTCAGCCTCTTTGAAGGGGGCATCCGGGTACCGGCAATCATCTCCTGGCCGGGCACGCTGCCTCAGGGAAAAACAATCTCTGAAATTGCCCACTCCTGTGACTGGCTGCCGACCCTTGCCGACTTGGCAAAAATTAAGTTACTAAAGGCCAGCATCGACGGAAAAAACCTTGCCCCTTTACTTATGGGCAAAAGCAAAAAGGGACCACACGGCATCCTGCATTGGCAAGTCGGCAACGGGTCAAGGGCTCAATGGGCTGTCAGGGATGGTGACTGGAAGCTGATTGGTAACGTGCGTGACACCAGTAACCCGAAGTCCGCTGGAGCTCCGGCATCCAAACTCTTCCTCTCCAACCTTCAAGCCGATCCAGGGGAGTTGAAAAACCACGCCAAAGAGAACCCGGAAATCGTGGAACGCCTCAAGGCAGCGCACGATTCATTCCGGTAAATGAATCCTCTATCAGTAGCCGGTCACAAAGCCGGCCCTCCCTCCGGATCCGGGGACATCAAACAACTCAAGACGCATCCCCCCATCCTCACGCAGGGTCCGGTCGACAATGATAACCACCTCGTGACGACCGACACCAAGCTCGATTGCGACTTCATCATCTGCTGCAATAAGACTGTCTCCAAAGCTTAACTTCAGCCCCTTCGGGTTATTCGTCCTCAGGCCGATCTTGCCACCGGCAGATACTTCAAGTTCAACCTTCGCAAAGCTCAACGCGCTGCCGGCTCCACTGGATACACCCAGCGAGGCAAGCGGCAACTGCCCTGAAACCATGCTGAAAGCGGGGCTCCATGGCAACTCGGCACCCGATTGCAAAAACTCACCCAGTTGAGCCCTTCCAACCTTTTCAAGATCCAGCGTATTATCACTGGCAATGATGCGCCACCGCCGTGCAAAACGCGCGGAGGGAACCTTGTATTTACCCTCTTTCCCCAGTTCGGATAAAAACTTCACGAGATCCAAAAACTCATCCTTGCGCAGCATCGAGGTCAAGCCTGGCGGCATCAGAGACACAGGAGCAATCTCCTTCTTCGCCACGGTTGAAGCGGCAATCGTCCTTTCACTACCGTCAACCATCCGCAACACCAGCTCGCTCCCTGATTCACGGACCAGTCCCCCAGTCACAACGCCTCCCGCCTTGGTGGTTACCACCGTGGTGTGATAGCCCTCCTTGATTTTCTTCGCCGGTTCCAATAGGGACTCCACAATGTAATCAAGCGGGGCACTGGAACCAATGCTGACAAGGTCCGGGCCAACCAGCCCCCCACCTCCGCCGATTGCGTGACAAGCCTGACACAGGAGCTGTGAACGTCGGTAAATTGTCTCACCGCGCTCCGCGTCCCCGTTGCTCTGCACATCAGCAAGCAACTGCTTCATTTCCTCTCCCGATAAGGCCTGCACTATGGGCTTGAGGTTTCCAGCACTTGAGAGTGCCTCGATCAATCCGGTTGTCCCTCCCCCACTGGATTCAGCCTGCTTAACTCCAGCTGCCGCCACATTGACAGCAATTTTTTTTCCTGAAACCGCCCTGGCAAGGGCATCAGCTCCGCCCACCCTGGTTAAAAAACAGTCATATATCCTGCTGACTCCTGCATCGGACTTAACCTCGCTTAGTAAATTGGCGGCCAGGGGGGCTGCTACTTTCATATCAACGCCTGCCACGGCAACAAGCCCGGACACCCGGGCCCCGATTTTCCTTGAACGGTCACTGGCAAGCCTCACCAGGGCATCCCGTCCCTCAGTATCCAACTTTGCACCCATTAAGCCCAGGGCTTCTGCCGCGAACCCACTCCTGCCATCATCAGCCAACCAATTAATCAAGTCCTCCTTTGCCTCAACAATCCCCCAGGATCCACAAAGGAGCGCCGCCATTTGATCCCCTTCCCTCATCAACTTGAGCAAGTCCCGGGAACGAGGATCCTTTGGCCTGACATTGCGCTGCTTTGCCGCCCTTGAAAGCTCACCCAGTACAAATCCACGAAGCTTGGCGTCCTTCACGTTATCCAGAGCTGAGGTATAGAGCATACCAAGGTCATCAGCGGCCCCGACATCCGCAAAAAGGGCGGCAAGTTCACGGAAGCCTTCAGGCTTAATGGTCTTGGAGGCAAGGGAGCCACGCAGAAAGCGCAAGCCCTGCGGCTTCTCTATTGCCTTAAGGAGAAAATCCAGCACCGGTAATTTGCCCCGAAAGCTCAAGCTCCCCCCTTCCAGTGCCGGAAGCCACGCTTCCTGCATTTCCCGGGCAGCAAGCCAAAGTGCAAAATCCAGGTTCTTGTCCTTCTGCATGCTGAAGACCGGGAGGATTTTCCTGAAGGCACCAAGCCCCCCCATCTGCCTGAGTGCCGAGACTGCCTCAAGTCGAACCTGTGGATGGGCATCAGTCGCCGCAACCCCCAGCAGCTCCATTGCATCCTCCAACCTGTTATGCCAGTGGTAAATCACACGCACCGCAGCAGCACGGATACGATGATCCTTATCGCCGAGAAGCTCCCTGAGAAGATTTTTCTCCAGCTGATTGACTGATTGATAGGCCCACAGGATCTCAAGCTTGTCCTCACTGGAAATCCCGTTCCTCAAGGCAAGCTTGCCAAGCGCTTCCTTTACCTTTCCCTCATCCTCCTCTCGCAGCCGTCGCTTGGCAAAATGCCGGGTATAGCCATCTTCAGAATGCAACTGGTCGACAATCACGGGAACACTCTGGCCTGCCAGCCTGGGCTTAGTGGAAAGCTTGCGTCCCTTGTACGTAACGCGCCATATCCGGCCGTGTACGTGGTCACGACGGGGATCACGAAAATCCACTTCCCCATGCTGAATAATGGGATTATACCAGTCAGCAATGTAGAGGGCTCCATCCGGCCCGATCTTGACATCAATGGGGCGAAAAGCCGCATGACTGGTGCGAATCAGGTCAGGTGCCTGCCTGGACACGTAACCGCTGCCACTTTCACTGATCACGAAGCGATTGACCCGGTGACCGCGGAAATCATTGGTAATCAGGTTGCCCTGCCACTCGGCCGGAAAATGACTGGAATTCACCACTTCCAGCCCGCAATGCTTTGGCTGACCCGGGTTGAGCCCACGGAGAATTTTCTTGGCACTGTGTGCCGTGACAAACACACTGCCGGGAAACACATAGTTGATCCCTTCCCCATAGGCCCCGTCAGTGGCAAAACTTTGCCCGTAACGATTGAATATATGCCCCCAGCTGTTCACAAAGCCCCGGGAAAAAACCTCAAGCTCGCCTGACTCTGGCCGATAATGCCAGATCCCGCCTGCAAGCAGGCGGCGCACACCATACGGGGTTTCCACGTGGGAATGTATATAGATGGATTGATTGAAATAAAGCATTCCGTCAGGACCTCCACGGAAGGCATGAATAATATGATGCGTGTCCTCAGTACCAAACCCGCTGAGAACGACATCGCGCTCATCCTCCCTCAAATCTCCATCGGTATCCCTCAGGAACAAGATCTCGGTCGAGTTTGCCACGTAGGCACCACCATCACCGGGCATGATGCCGGTTGGGATAATCAGGTTCTCGGCAAATACCGTCGACTTGTCGGCAACTCCATCGGCATTTCTATCCTCTAGAACAATCACCTTGTCGTCCGAGCGCTCACCGGGCTTGATCTGGGGATACAGGCGGCTGCTTACCACCCAGAGCCTTCCCTGCTCATCCCAGTTCATGCCTATTGGCTTGGAAATCATCGGGTCTGAGGCAAAAAGGTTCACCTCGAGCCCCTCATCCAGCACAAAGGTTTTCAACTGAGCCTGTGGATCCGGCTTGGGAATGGCATCTGCACGAAGATTACGCTGCGCCCATGCCTGGGAAAGAAAGATTGCCCACAGCACGGCGAGCAGCCGACAAAACCGCCCGATTGAAACACTTTTGCATTCAATTCTCATTGTTTCGTCGCTTTCTTTGCCATTTGATGTATCTGCAGGTCCTTCTCGGCAACTAGGGGATCAAACTCAAAGATCTCCTTCGCGTTTCTTCCCTGCTCATGCTTGCGGAAACCATGCAGGTAAGTCTCGTTCTGCGGCCGCCACCGATTGAAAAACAACCGGTTTTTCTCTACAACAAGCTTTCTAAGCCCTTCATAGTCCGATTCCTGTAACTGTAATTTTCTGACACCAAGCAAACCGGCAACTATCGGCGCAATGCGCCGGTAACCCTTCTCGCTGAAATGAACCCCGTTAAGCGTTACCGCAGGGCGCCACTGGGTCTTGCCTTCATTCATTGCGCCAAAAAGATCGGCAAAGTCCTCACCCCGGGACCGGGCAAGCTCCCGGATCCTGTCCCGGTAAGCTGCCAACCTCCTGTTTTGCGGCACCATGTCCGGTAATGGCGGCAGGAGCGTTTCACATGGAGGAGGCGACACCAGCACCATCCTTGGTTTACTCACTGCCTTTATCATGTCCAGCAACCTCGCGTAACCGCTGATAAAATCATCCATCCCGGAATCTCCCTCAAACGCAG
>CACIUL010000030.1 GCA_902589825.1 uncultured Verrucomicrobiota bacterium | reverse complement strand
AGCCGTGGCAAAGCCAAGTTGCCCGGCCAGAAAACCACACAGGGGATAACTGATCCCCCATCCGGCGTGACTGAGGGCAAACTGCGCAGCATAGATGTGCGGGCGTTCGGCTTCTTTACTGTTTTCAGCCAAAAGTGTGTTGGAAATCACACTAAATACACCCTGCCCTGCACCGGAAACCGTCCAGGCAATCACGAGCACGGGGTAGGATGGAAACAGCGCGGTGCAAATCAGGACTGCAAAGAAAAGAGGCAGGACGACCCTTCCCCAGTTGCGCCTGCCCATACTCCCGCAATGACTGAAGTGCAGGGCTGCGCACATTGATCCCAGGCCCATCGCCGCCATTGCCAATGGATAAAAATACTCAGGCCAGCCAAGCTCATTCTTAACATAACCGTGGGTGGCCACGATAGCCAACCCTCCTACCACGCTCACCTGCAGGGAGAGCATCAGGGAACGCCTGAGTCCAACGGCACTGAACATCTGGTTGATTCCAAATAAAAGGCGCGTGCCCTTGCGCCGCTCTTCGCGCTGGTCCGTCGGCAAACGCACTCTGGCAATGAAAAGCGCACTTAACAGAAAGGTGGCGGCATCAATACTGAAACACCACTTGAATCCCGTCACCCAGATCAGGGCCGCCCCGGCTGTCATGCCCAGGATATCAGACAAGTTATAAGCAAGTGTGCCATAGGCCACCGCCCTTGGGTAAAGTTCTTTACCAACCACCCCTGGAATCACCGACTTATAGATCGGAGTAAAGAAAGCTGAGCCAAGGTGCAGAAGAAATGCCAATACATAGAGATGCCACTCCGCCGAGACAAAAAACATGCCTATCATCACGAACATGCGTAACAGGTCAGCCAATACCATCTGCGTGCGCCTGCCGATACGCTCAGCCAGCTGTCCTGCCAGAGGCGAAAGGAAAACAACAATGAGAATCCTGATCGTCAGGACAATTCCCAATACCTGCGGCCCGGACCCGGGGCGCAACCCGTCAGCCAGGAGTGCAATTGCCGCTGTACCGATGCCACTGCCGATAAGGCTCGCCGCATGGGCGGCATACAGGCGAACAAATCCTGAATTATGCCAAACGCTTCCAGCTTTCTCTTCAGCCATCAGTGCCCAGGATCAACGCAGTTCAAACTCCACACGCCGGGCACTCTTGTAAGAACGACTTCCCTGGCTCTTTTCTGTTTCCCCTTTTTGCTCAATCTCAAGCAACAGGAACTCTATACCCAGCTCAACGAGTATATCGCGCACTGCCTTGCAACGTTTCCTGCTAAGTTCCCTGTTATAAGAGGCATCCCCAAAAGGATCGGCATATCCAAGCAGGGCAAGGCTGGCGCCCGGAACCTTGGTAAATCGCTCGGCAAGTAGTGATAATTTCAAACGTTCCTCCGGATTCACCCGGAAACTGGTGCTATCAAAATAGATAACTGTGTCGGCAACCGCCTTTTCAAGAGCCGCAATATCCTCATCAGTTGGGCCCGCGGGCTTGGCCAGAACCAGGTCGATCACCCGCTGATATCGTGGTTGGTCAGGCGGGATCACGCTCTCATTGGGCCTGGGAAAGGCATTCTCAAGGAGAGCCTGCAGAATATCGCCACCGGCAGGATCTTTCACTTCTGCCTCCAGGGCCACCTGCGGATACTCACCATCACCATCCTCGTGGATGGAAAGTGCCCCCCAATGGACATTGAGAATAAAGGGCTTCATCATGGCACACATGGTTTCCACCCAGGGCGCATCACTGACGTTGTCGCCGGTTTCAATTTCATTAACCGGCGACGGTTGCCCTGCTTCCAGTGCACTCGTTACTGACGCCATGAAACGATCCACCATTTGCGCGTCCGGCAAAATGCCCTTGAGTCGCAAGACATGGTCTTCACCGCGTGATATCACAAAACTGGCAGGGTCAGGCGCCACGAAAATTTGCAGCTGGTTATCAACCTCAATCGATATGCCGCTGAACAGCTGTGCTGCGGTCTCATCAATACTCTGCTTCTTTTCCTGCCCACGGACTGTTCCCGCCATCATGAACCCATCCTCTTCAGCTCTCACCCGCAATCCCTCCACCTCGGTTACAAGTGCCGGCAAGAGGCGGACCAGTGATGTTTCCCATGATGCCGGCCTGATATGCTCCCCGACACTCAACTGTTCACTGACGGTCCCGCCAACGCGGCTTCCTTGAAGCTCTTCCAGAATGCGCTCCTTGAATGACTGCCCACGAACCCGGCCGTTGATAATGAAATCCCCGCCCTCATCCTGCTCGATGATGAGCTTTGGAGGATCAGGAGCTTGAACGATGGTAACCTTGTCAATTAACTCCAGTTCACTACCTGAGAAATGCGATGTGGCGCTGGCCATAATACCATCCTGTTGCTGCTTTGAGAAAACCTCTCCGGAAACCCACAGCGTGTTATTGATTATCTCAAGGCGAGCATTTCCTGACATCATTTCCTGAAACTGCCCAAACCATTCACTCACCAGTTCCGGCCATCCTGACGGGCGGGTATGTGCCTCAACCCTCACACTGCCCTTCAGTTTCGCTCCATCCTTCAGTTGCCCGCGTAAGGCTTCCTCAAGCCCTCTCGCTCCCTCATGGTTGCCCAGCCTCCCTTCAATCAACCAGCCATCATCAACCTGCTGCATCACCAGGCGAGAAGGCGCAAGGGACCTTATTGACATATTGTCTGCAAGGACACGGATATCCTTTATTTCCATGATAGCCTCACGGACTTGCTGCAACTGCTCCTGACTATAAACCTCACCCTCAATCACTATATCGCGCCCGTTAACAACAAATTCGGGAGCCGAGGGAAGATTCTCGATTTGCTCCAGGGCAGCCTTGGCCCGCGTCTTTAAGTCCTCTTCAATCCCCGGTTGGGATAAGAGAACAGCAGTGCACAGCAAGGCCCCATAAAAAAGAGCCGCAAGCAGAGCAACTGAGATTCCACGATTCATTCAAACAAGGGCGAAACCGCAAATGTCATTATTTGTCGGAAAATCTCGCCTTATTCAAATCATACGCCCCTGACTGTGAGGGTCACGAAGATTCGGCATCTGCAAGCCAAAAAACACGCTCAAAGGTCCGGCACGGCAAACCCTTCACATGATCCGAGCTGACTTCAATTCACGCCCAGATGGCTCTTGATCCAGTTGGTCACGCCCTCAACCATTTCGCACATGTGCTCAGCTTGGCTGAACACATGGTCAGACCCCTCGATAATAAGCTTCTGCTTATCACCAGCAGCTCTCTCAAAGATATCATGGGTATCCTCGATCAATACCACATCATCCTCCGTGCCATGGACAAGCATCCATGGCACCTGTACCTGGCTGCCTTGTTCAACGAGTGTTCCGATTCCCCGTAAATCATCCATGTAGGCCTGGGAAAGCGGGCAGTCCTCATCATCCCACATATTGCCTTCTCCTGGCACAACATCACCAAACTCAGTCTCGGCAAATTTCCCTGTATTTACCATGCCTGCCAGTGAAACCAGGGCCTTGATCCGCGAATCGGATGCCGCCCGTAAAACCCCCACAGCACCGCCCATGCTGTGACCTGCATAAATAATGTGCCCGGTTTCTCCTTCAAGGGCATCAAGTACGGCTCCCAGGTCAGCCACCTCCTTGGTGATTGTCGCATCCCGGAAATCCCCTCCTGATTCACCGTTACCGGAAAAGGAAAACCTCAGTGCTGAAATTCCGGCTGCCTTCAAGCCTTCTGCCAGCGCGGTGACCAGCGGCCTGTCCTTGTTGCCGGTAACACCATGCCCGATGACGACAATGGAATCACTCCCCCCATCATGGTAGCTGTAATCAATTTTTTCCCCTGCCTCGTTGCGTATCTCAGTATTCATTGCCGCAAGTAATAGCGTAAAGCCGGGCAGACTGCCAGCAATGCTGAAAAAAATATTTGTCGCAGGCAAGCCAACGGGCAGGAAAAATCAACGAATTGGCAAATTACTTCTTTTTGCGGCGTGGACGTGGGGGTTTCACATGCTTGAGTTTCTCGCCATGGTTTCGGCGCCTCATAGCCGCGGCAATCTCCTCCTTTTGCTTCTTGAAACTCACCAGGCGGTTCTCCTCAATCTCACCTGACTCAATGGCTGCGGCAACTGCGCATCCCGGTTCCCCAGAATGTTGACAATCGCGGAAACGGCACCGACTGGCTGCCTCCTGCAGTTCGGCAAATGTCTCTTCCACTGCCGTGTCTCCGGACCAAAGCTGCACATCTCGCAAACCCGGTGTATCGATGAGTATCCCCCCCCCATTAAGGACCGTCAATTCACTCCATGTTGTGGTATGCCTGCCGCGGGCGTCCGTCCGCCTCACGGCACTGGTACGCATGAGTTCGGCGCCGGCCAGACTGTTCACAATGGTCGATTTTCCGGACCCCGAGGGCCCAAGCAGCACCAGTGTTGCTGCCTTGGTTACATACTGCCTTAGGGGTGCCACTCCTTCATCCTCAATGGCGCTGACAGCGTGTACGGGCGCTCCCGGCGCTATTTCCCGGGCCTTTTCCGCTGCACTTTCAGGATCCTCAGCCAGATCGGCCTTATTGAGAACCACCACGGGACTGGCGCCACTGTTACGCGTGAGGGTCAGGTATCGTTCAAGGCGACGCAGACTGAAACCGCGCCGGCCGTCAAGGGATGCAATCAGGAAAGCCACATCAACATTGGCGGCGATGACCTGCTCTGCAGACTTGGACTCCGTTCCCGAGGCACTGACAGCCTGCCTTGAGAAAACCGTCTTCCTTGGAAGCAGTTCCCTGATCTCAGCCTCAGTCCCGTCAGGTTTCAGGCTGACAGCAACCCAGTCGCCAACTGCCGGGTAATCAGAGGAAACCTGCGCCCTGTGGCGGAAATTCCCCGACACCCTGGCCACGTATGAACCATCCTCACACAATATGTGGTAGATCTGCTTGCTGGTGCGCCAGACCCGGGCTGGCAGTAAACCCTTCACGGCATACTCGCTGGAAAAATTCCGCCTGAAGAAATCAGACCATCCTAGGCTTTCAAGAGTCATTCTTTGTTCCCTGATCATTCCAGGGGACGCTACCATGTTGTAGGGTTCATGCCCCTTGCGCAACAACACTTTGACCGGAAGCACCAAACAGCCGATGATCAGGCGCTTCAATGACGACCCTCTTTATCATCAGGCACGGAGAAACAGAGTGGAACCAGAAAGGCATCCACCAGGGGCACATGGACAGCCCCCTGACCCGGGACGGCGAAAACCAGGCGAAACTTCTCGGGGTGCGCCTGGCCGGCGAGGGCATGCGCTTTGATGCCATTTACACTTCCGACCTTGGGCGCGCTGTCCAGAGTGCCAATATCATCTGCCGTGAAACCGGGCAGGAACACATGATCATCAGGGAGGCTCGCCTGCGCGAGCGTGCACTTGGCCGGTTGGAAGGCCTGACATATTCCGAGATTGCAGAGCAATTTCCTGATGATTACACCAGGCACACTTCTGGTGATGCGGATTATCGCCCTGAAGGGGGAGAGAGTTGGCGGGACATCCTAGAGAGGACGGGCAACATCCTCAATGAGCTCGCCCAATGCAATGATGATGGCAAGATTCTGTGCGTAACCCATGGAGGCATCATCACCATGGCCATAAAGGCCTGTCTTGGAATAGAGATTGCGGCCCCGCGCCGCTTCCATGTCCAGAATACCGCCCTTAATGTCATGGAATGGAACAGTCAGGGTAACTGGCAACTGCGCACCCTTGGCGACACCTCTCACCTGCAAGGTGGTTCTGCGCTGGATGAAATGCTTTAGGTTAGAAGCATGCCGGATTCTATTTGCACCCCGCCCCGGGTGAGCCAAAACTGAACACTGATGTCCAAAGACCCTACCTGGCAGGAATTCTCATGCAGTCTGCTGCGCTATTCTGATTCTGGCCTCTGGCTGGATTACAGCCGCATGGATATCCCGACAGATTATCTCAAGGACAATGCAACGGCCATTAACAGGGCGCTGGGGGAGATGCGCAATATTGAGGCCGGGGAGATCGTCAATACTGACGAGCAACGCATGGTCGGCCACTACTGGTTACGCAATCCTGCACTGGCGCCTGAATCGCTGGAGAAGGTGATCATGAGGAATATTGCCGAAATCAAGGCATTCGCGTCCGGTGTCCATAAAGGGGAAGTCCTCACCCCGGCAAATCAGACATTCAAGCACCTTCTGGTCATCGGTATCGGCGGCAGTGCACTCGGCCCGCAACTTGCCATTGATGCCCTGACCGGGCCGGATATTCCAATGTCGGTTCATTTTCTCGACAATACCGATCCTGACGGGATTGACCGCGAAATTGCCCGCATTGGCAGCGGGCTGGACCGTACCCTGAGCCTGGTGATCTCAAAATCCGGTGGCACCAAGGAAACCCGCAATGGCATGCTCGAGGCAAAGGCGGCATATGAAAGCGCCGGCCTGGATTTTGGCAGACATGCCGTTGCCATCACTGCACCGGGCAGCAAACTGGATCAATTTGCCGATGAACATCACTGGATAGGGCGATTTGAAATGGATGACTGGGTCGGTGGACGCACCTCCATCACCAGTGTGGTCGGCCTCATGCCAATGGCATTGGCCGGGATAGACATCGACGGCTTTTTAGAAGGAGCGGCACAAACCGATGCAAAAACAAGGGCCGCAGAAGTTAAGCAAAATGCCTCGATGCTGATGGCCATTGCATGGCATCATGCCGGCCAGGGCAAGGGCAACAGGGCAATGGTCATACTGCCCTACAAGGATCGGCTCCGGTTGCTCTCAAGCTATCTGCAGCAACTCGTCATGGAATCCATTGGAAAGGAACTCGATCGGGATTCCATGTGCGTCAATCAGGGTATCAATGTCTTTGGCAACAAGGGTTCAACCGACCAGCATGCCTATGTGCAGCAACTTCGTGATGGTCCGGATAACTTTTTTGCGACTTTTATCGAGATCCGGAAGACACGATCAAGACAAGGCATGGAAGTCGAGCCGGGGATTACCACGGGGGATTACCTTGAGGGCTTTTTGCGCGGCACCCGCAGGGCGCTTTTCGAATCGGGCCGGAAATCAATGACGATATCCATTCCTCACCTCGACGCATACTACCTGGGCTGCCTGGTCGCCCTGTATGAGAGAGCTGTCTCCTTCTATGCTGGCCTCATCAATATCAATGCCTACCATCAACCCGGCGTCGAGGCCGGGAAAGCGGCAGCGGGGCAATTCCTGGACATTCTGAGCAGGGTGGAAATGCAACTTCAATCAAGTCGCGGGCAGCCTTTAACAGCGGGGGAAATGGCGGACGTTATCCAGGCTGACCCTGAGGAAACTTTTCACGCCCTTTGTCATTTGGCGGCGAACCGAAATTCCATTACTGTAAAGTCAGGTGCCAGCCCGGAGGAAGACCGGTTTACCTTGGTAAATTGACCATTCCATAGCTGGCTCGTTCCAATGGCCACCTCAGAGCTACAGAGCCTCAATGCGCATGCCAAGGAGCGGCTTGCCCGTGAAAAAATAAAGCCCCTGAACCGCAAGGAAAAACTAGGGCTTTACCGCAGGTTCCTCAAAACCGAGGAACACCGTATCAAGCTCTACCACCGCAGTGGCGGCAGCGGCATGCGGGTCTCAAAGAGGCGGGCCGAACTGATTGATATCCTGCTGCTCCACCTCTACCAGGACGCTGTCGATGCCGCTGCCGGGCAATCACCCGAGGTCACGCTCGTTGCAATCGGCGGGTTCGGCAGGGGACGCCTCAACCCGTGCAGTGACATTGATTTGCTTTTTCTGCATCCCCGGGGTGCCGCAGGCCTGCCGCCTGTCGCCTCGCAAATGATCGAGGATGTCCTCTACATGCTGTATGACTGCGGCTTCAAGGTTGGTCATTCCGTGCGTTCCATCAAGGAAACCATCAAGGAAGCCAACCTGGATGACAGGACAAAATCCTCCATCATTGAGGCCCGGCTCCTCTTTGGTGATGAGTCGCTTTACAATCAACTGCTTAAGGCATTCCAGAAACACTGTATTACCGGCTACAAGCGCAATTATCTCAAGACGCGCCTCGAGGATATACGGTTACGCCATTTAAAGCACAGGGGAACGCCTCTCCTTCAGGAACCACATATCAAGGAAGGTTGCGGGGGGTTGCGCGACTACCACAACCTTATATGGCTGAGCTATGTGCGCCGTGGAACTACGAAACTAAGCGACCTGATCAATTTAAAGCTGCTGACAAATACTGCTTACCGTGAAATGCGCAAAGCCTATGACTTCCTGCTCAGGGTTCGCACGGAAATGCATTACATCCAGAAACGCTCGACGGATATCCTGACCCTTCGGCTCCAGGGTGAGGTGGCAAAAAACCTCGGTTATCCACAACGCGACCTGCTGCGCAAAATAGAGGCCTTCATGCGTGACTACTATACCCATACCAGCAACCTTTTCCAGAGGGCGGCGGAGCTGGGTGATCACTTCTACCTCGAGGAAAGGGAACAGGATAACAAGGCGCCGGTGATTGGATTCCTTGCCCGGAGAAAATTCAAGGTTGAGCACTTTGATGGCTTTATTGCAAAGAATAACCGCATTTATTATGAATCGAGCACGGTGTTCAAGGAGGACCCGGATCGCCTGATGCGCATCTTCCAGCATGCACAGGTAAGGCACCTCCGGCTTGCCCCCCCCTTATTCTCACTGATTCAGCGCAGCTGGAAGCTGATCGATCGCAGGTTCCGGTATCGAGACTCAAACAGGGATACCTTTGAGGCCATTCTGTCCCGTAAGGGCGATGTCGGCAGGGCTCTGCGGCAAATGCACCGCGCAGGTGTCCTCGGTCGCTACATTCCAGAGTTCGGTGCGCTGACCAACCTTGTCCAACACGAGTTCTTCCACCGTTATCCTGCTGACGAGCATACTCTCCGGGTCATTGAGGAACTTGATGCACTTTCCGTTGCCGATGACCGCAGGAGGGCGGTCTACAGAAAACTCTTCAACGAGCTAGATGACCCCTATGTCATCTATCTGGCAATTCTCCTGCATGATTCAGGACGTGCCAGGAACAAGGCCCATCACGATGATGAGAGTACCGTCCTGGCACAGGGTATAGCACGGCGATTTTCTTTAAAGACAAAGCGTCGCCGCTTGCTGCTCTTCCTGGTGGATTCACATCTTGAGCTGTGGCGCACAGCAAACAGCAAGGATATCGATGATCCACAAACCATTGCCAACTTCGCGCAAATCATTGGCTCCCAGCGGCAACTCGATCATTTGATGCTTTTAACCTACGCTGACTCGAGGGGCACGAACGAGGAAAGCTGGACGGAAACCAAGGAAGCTCCTCTGCGTATACTTTACCAGGAGGCCAAGGAATACCTGGAAGATGCCGATGCATTTGCCAAGAGGCGGGGTGATGCCCAAAAACTGCTCCTTGAGGAAGTCATTGAAAAAATGCCCGAAAGCCATGCCAGCACTGTCGTCGCCCATTTCCAGGAAATGCCGGCACGTTATTTCATGCGCCGGGAAAGTGTCCATATCATCAGGCACATCGAGCTGCTCATTGACTACTTTAAAAACTGGGCATTTGCCGAGGTCGAACCGGAACCCATCCTGCACTGGCGCGCGATCCCGGAACAGGGTTGCAGTGAATTCACCGTGATATGGCATGACAGGCACAAGTTGTTGGCAAACATCTCGGGTGCATTGGCCGCGCACAAGGTAAACATCCTTTCCGCCGAAATCTTCGCCCGTGGTGATGGTGTGGTATTTGATATCTTCCGTATCTGCACAACGGATTTTGAGCCTGTCAATTCACGTTACCGTCAGGAAGAAATTGAAAACCTCCTGCGCTCGGGTTTAAGCGGAGAAGAGCCGGATTACCGCCAACTGATTGATCTGGCAGATGACGACCTTCACGACTGGCACGAAATCGCCGACCAGTTCCCCCAGAGGGTCTACCTCAACAATGATTCCAGCAAGGATTACACCCTGCTTGAAATCCAGGCTATTGACCGCCTGGGACTACTTCATCATATCCTCTCCACAATTGGCAGGTTTAATCTGGCAGTCACCAATGCGCGCATTACCACCACCCGGGGTGCCGCTATTGATACCATCTACCTTGTCAATTCAAATGGCGATAAGATCCTGGATAGGGACATCCTCGCCAAGTTGCACTCCAGCCTGCAGGAAACACTGGGAATAGCCTCGGCGGACATACAATAAATGCAGGATTTTCCAACTCAGGGCGTTGCAGGGAAAGGAGCTGGACACATCATACATCTCTGCACTGCTAAGATTCCAATCATTGCCGCCTGCAAGGCCCAATGGCACACGTTGTGGCAATAATGAAAGGAAGCATGACCTGCTGCCCTGCAATACTTCCTGAAATATCGCTCTTGCCCTGTGCCTCTCCTTCTATCAGAATGCCCTGTCAAATAAACCGAAACCAATTCCCATTCACATCATGAGCAACCCAGCACCGAAACTTCATAACGCAATGTGGCCAGGCCTTGTTGGCAAAGGCGACGAAGAAGGCCAGGAACCACCAATCAGCCTTGAGCGCATGCTGGAACTTACCGCAGCCGCTGAAGTCAATGGTACAAAGTTTGATGGCATCGACTATTTCCTGTTCCTCCCCCACACCGATCCAAACGCCGGCGACGATGAACTGAAGGGTATTGCCGACCAGATTGCAGGGCACGGCTTTGACATCGGCTCACTGGTGGCCCCCGTCTGGCCCGGCACAGTGGGTGACTCTGCAATGGGCAATGAGGAGCAACGCGGAAAGTTCCTGGATGCCGTCAAGATGGCCTGTCGTATCGCAAAGGTTTTCAATGAACACGGTGCCCGCAAATACGGTGTCATTCGAATCGACTCCGCCGAGTTCGGGGTGGAAAAATGGCGCGAGGACAAGGCGGCCAATACGGCCCAGATTATCGACACGTTCAGGGAAGCTGCCAAGATAGCCGCCGATCATGGTGAGCGTCTTGCCGCCGAGGGTGAAATCTGCTGGGCAGGAATGCACAGCTGGAAAGACATGCTGGATGTCCTGGAAGGCGTGGGAATGCCTGAAGCACTCGGTTTCCAGGCTGACCTCGCACACACCTACCTCTATACCCTGGGGTATAACGCCCCGGAACATGCCCTCGTTCAGGAAGGATACAGCGATGATGAATTCTGGCCTGCCTATGAGCAAATGACTGATAAGCTGCGTCCATGGACCATCGACTTCCATGTGGCACAGAATGACGGCACCGTTCACGGCGCGGGGACACATGACAAGACCGGCAAGCACTGCCCGGCCGATGACCCGAACGGCAAACTCGACATCGTCAAGGCATCAGGATACTGGCTCAAAGACGCTGCTGATCGTGGCATCGAGCATATTTGCTGGGACGGGTGCATGTTCCCGAATGAAATGCTTGAAAGCGGGGCAACCTGGAACACGATCCTTGACTCGATGATCAAGGTCCGTGATAGCCACGGCTGGGCCTAGTGCCAAGAGCCTATCAAGGCACCGGCACAGGGATACCTTGATCGATTGCGGAAAACGGCAGGCAAACCCTGCTGTTAACCGCTGTTGGATAAATACACATGACAGTCAGCATGCCCGGGCGTGTCATGGCTGAAAACCAACCAAGCCGCGTGCCAAGTGACTACATAAAGCTCCACTTTGTTGTCATCCTATGGGGATTTACCGCCATCCTCGGTCGGCTGATCAACCTTGAGAGTCCTGTCATTGTCACCTACAGGGTGGCATCCGCGGGCCTGATGCTGGCCATCCTGATTGTCATCCTGAAAATCCCGCAAAAAGTCGACATCAGGACAAGGATCAAGTTAACGGCAAACGGGCTCCTCCTTGGCCTCCACTGGACACTGTTCTTTCTCGCGGTGGAAATTGCCAACGTATCGGTATGCATGATCGGTATGGCAACCTCCACGCTCTGGACTGCCTTCCTTGAGCCCATGCTGATCAGGGAAAGACGTTTCCATGCCTACAACGTCGCGATAGGCATCGTGATGATCGGAGCCATTGCCATCATTGCAGGAGGAGATTTCATGTATATGCAAGGCCTGATGGTTGCCGTCGCATCAGCTGGCGTGGCCACCACTTTCTCCATCTTCAACAGCCGGTTTTCCAAGCAACAACATCACTATATCATTGCGCTGCACCAAATGGCCGGAGCCACCCTGTTTTGCACCGCAGCTATCGCGATCATTGCCTTGCAGCGTGGTAATTCGCCCAACCTTATCCCTACGCCTGCAGATGCCGGGTGGCTGTTCCTGCTTGCCTCCTTCTGCACCGTATACGCCTATGCCCAGTATATTGAGCTGCTCAAGCGCTTGAGTGTTTTCACCATTCACCTGGCATACAATCTTGAACCGGTATACGGAATCATCCTGGCTGCCCTGTTTTTCAGTGAACATCAGCAACTCGGCCCGATGTTCTACCTTGGATCGGCCATTATCCTGCTGGCTGTCGTTGTCCACCCCTTTATTTCCCGGCACCGGCAGCAAATGACCTCCGGGCTTGAACAAAAATCCTAAATCAGCTAGTTTTTCATAATGAAGTCTCTAAGTGCAACCGCGGCCCTGTTCCTGCTTGCCACCCTCTCCGGTCATTGCGTCCCGGAAACTGGCAAATCCGAAGTGAGTTACTACAAGGATATCCGGCCCATTTTCCAGGCTAATTGCCAGGGATGCCACCAGCCGGCAAAGGCCAAAGGTGAATACATTATGACCGATTTTGCCAAGCTTCTTGCCGGGGGCGACAGTGAGGAAACTGCCATTGTCGCCGGCCAACCTGATCAAAGCTACCTCCTGGAACTGATTACCCCGGTTGACGGCAAGGCTGAAATGCCTCAGAAAAAAGACCCGCTTCACGAAACGGAAATTGAGCTGGTAAAGAAATGGATCTCACAAGGGGCAAAGGATGATACCCCTGCTGGAGCCAAAGAACGCTATTCGGTAGATAATCCTCCCACCTATGTGTTGCCTCCTGTCATCACCTCGCTGGACTTTTCACCGGATGGTAAGTTACTGGCCGTGCCAGGGTTCCACGAAGTCATTCTGCACAAGGCTGACGGTTCGGGAATGGTGGCACGCCTTATTGGTCTCTCAGAGCGGATCGAGTCAGTGGCATTCTCGCCGGACGGAAAAAAACTGGCCGTCACCGGCGGCTTACCCGCACGCATGGGGGAAGTGCAAATCTGGGATGTCGAGACCCACAAGTTGATACTCTCGACACCGGTCACCTTTGACACGGTATACGGTGGCAGCTGGTCCCCGGACGGAACCATGGTGGCATTCGGTTGCACCGACAATACGGTTCGGGCCATTAACGCGAAAACAGGAAAAGAGGTGCTGTTCATGGGAAGCCACAACGACTGGCCAATTGACACGGTATTCTCAACCAAGGGGGACTACGTGGCATCAGTGGGAAGGGACATGAGCGCCAAGCTTACCAAGGTTGATGAGCAGCGCTTTATTGACAATATCACCTCCATTACACCAAAGGCCCTGAAGGGGGGAATCCTATCCGTAACCCGCCATCCCATGAAGGATGAAATCCTATTCGGCGGAGCAGATGGCATTCCTAAAATCTACCGGATGCAACGCGTCAAGAAGCGCGAAATCGGCGATGATTCCAACCAGTTGTGGAATCTTCCCTCGCTGCCGGGAAGAATTTTCGCTGTAGACTGGTCAGATGACGGTACAAAAATCGCTGCAGGCAGCAGCCTTGACGGGAAAGGTGCCATTCATATCTACGGAATTGACCCGAATTACAAGGTTCCCGGAAACATCGATGGCATTATCAAGAAGCCAACCCACCAGCGCAATGGTGGCGAAAAGGGTGCACTTGCCGAATACTTCAAGAACGGCATCAAGGTAATGGCACAGATCAATCACGACTCAACCGGCATCTATGCCTTGAGTTTTTCTCCTGATGGCAAGCAACTGGCTGCTGCCGGCTCGGATGGACAAATCCGTATTTATCAATCAGCAGAAGGAAACCAGGTCACCGAGTTCATTCCCGTGCCAATCAAACAATAAAACTCAATACAAAAAGAAAGAAGCATTCAATACGCAAGGCCAGTTTGAAAACGTCACCACACCACCGGGATACAGGCTTCAACTGCCACATGAAATCCGCCCTTGCCGACACCGGCCTCTCCTTTTAAAATTCCTAACATAACGCCATGAAAGCACTTCTCACCGGCACCTTATACCTGAGCTTTATTTTCCTTGCACTACCCGAGACAAAGGGAGCACCTGAAACGGGTCCCATTGATTCGTTTTCCGTTTCCCCACAGGAAATCACCCTCGGCTCCCCCTTCGCATACAGTCAGGTCATTGTGACGGCAAAACTGCCGACCGGCGACTATATTGATGCCACGCGGGCAGCTAAGATCACGGTTCAGGGGGATGCAGCAACCGTGAGCACAAGCGGCATGGTGGAATCCGCAAAAAACGGCAAGGCTACCCTGATGATCAACCTGGGTGGCAAGAGCGCCTCCATTCCCGTTACCGTTCAGGGTGTCCAGGATGGCATCAAGGTGGACTACATACGCGATGTAATGCCGGTCGTGTCACGCCTCGGTTGCAATGCCGGTACCTGCCATGGATCCAAGGACGGAAAGAACGGTTTCAAGCTTTCTTTACGCGGTTATGATCCCATTTATGACATCCGGGCTCTGACTGATGACCTCGGTGCGCGCCGCGTCAACGTTGCGGCCCCGGACTCAAGCCTGATGCTTCTCAAGGCAACCGCCGCTGTCCCGCATGAAGGTTCCCAGGTAACCAAGCCCGACTCGGACTACTACAAGATCCTGCGGCAATGGATTGCAGGCGGGGTCAAGTTCGATCCCACGACACCCCGCGTCACCAAGATTGAAGTTTTCCCGAAAAATCCTGTCGTCCAGAAAA
Organism: uncultured Verrucomicrobiota bacterium; assembly: GCA_902589825.1. Lineage (GTDB taxonomy): Bacteria > Verrucomicrobiota > Verrucomicrobiia > Verrucomicrobiales > DEV007 > CACIUL01. The sequence continues at coordinate 25,461 of CACIUL010000030.1, read as the reverse complement.
TCGGGACAACGCAGCAGATGCGTGTCACGGCAACTTATGCCGACGGACTGGTCCGGGATGTCACCCGCGAAGCTTTCGTGGAAAGCGGCAACGCCGAGGTAGCCGAGCCAATAAAAGGCAAGCCGGCCCTGATCACCACGGTTCGCAGGGGGGAAGCGCCCATCCTGGTCCGTTTCGAGGGCAACTATGCCGCAACCACGGTAACCGTGATGGGTAACAGGGAAGGCTTCACCTGGCAGCAGCCACCAACCAACAACCGTGTCGATGAACTGGTCGCTGAAAAATGGAAACGAATGAAAATTCTCCCCTCCGATCTCTGTGATGACTATGAGTTTATCCGCCGCGCCTATCTTGATATCACCGGGCTTCCGCCCTCTGCAGAATCTGTCCAGGCATTCATCAATGACCCACAACCACAGCAAAAAAAGCGTGATGCCTTAATCGACAAGCTTGTGGGTTCCGAGGAATACGTCAGTCACTGGACCAACAAGTGGGCGGATCTAATGCAGGTGAACCGTAAATTCCTCGGTACCGAGGGCGCTGTCGGCCTCCGCGACTGGATTCGGGGAAAGATCAAGGCAAATACCCCATATAACGAGTTTGTGCAGCAGATCATCACTGCTTCCGGGTCGAACAAAACCAACCCTGCAGCTGCTTACTTCAAGATCCTGCGCACCCCCGAGGACCTGATGGAAAATACAACCCACCTGTTCCTGGCCACACGATTTAACTGCAACAAGTGCCATGACCATCCCTTTGAGCGCTGGACCCAGGATCAATACTATGAGCTCTCTGCCTATTTTGCGCAGGTGGAGCGCAAGCAGGACCCCGCATCAGGAAACAAGAAAATAGGTGGTACTGCGGTCGAGGGGGCAAAGCCACTTTATGAAATGATCTCAGACAGGAAGGAAGGAGAGGTAAAGCACGAGAGAACCGGGGCAGTAACGCCTCCTTCCTTCCCCTATCCCTCAGAATTCAACAACGGGGAAAACAAGACAAGGCGTGAGATGCTGGCAGGATGGATCACCTCCCCTGATAACCAGTATTTCGCCTCCAGCTACGTCAACCGCCTGTGGGGCTACATGCTGGGCACCGGGATCATAGAACCACTCGATGACATCCGCGCAGGCAATCCTCCAAGCAACCCGGAATTACTGGCCTACCTTACCGAGGAGTTCACGAAAAACGCTTTCAACGTCCAGCATATGCTGCGCCTTATCTGCAAATCACGCACCTATCAGCTATCAATTTCCACGCACCGCTGGAATGAGGATGACACGATCAACTTCTCTCATGCCAAGGCACGCCGGCTCCCGGCTGAGGCATTGTACGACACCATCTATACTGCCCTTGGTGCCCAGCAAAAACTGCCCGGTGTTCCTGCCGGGACGCGCGCTGCTGAATTGCCCGATGTCGGAATCAAGCTTCCCGACGGATTCCTTGACACCGCCGGGCGACCAGTGAGGGAAAGTGCCTGCGAATGCGAGCGCAGCAGCGGCTTGCAGCTCGGCCCGATCATGGCACTGGTTTCCGGCCCAACAGTGGGCAATGCAATCAGTGACCAGAACAACATCCTGCCGAAGCTTGTCAATGGAACCGATGACAACAATAAACTCGTCAACGAGATCTTCATGCGCCTGCTTGCCAGGCCGGCGACAGGGGACGAACTGAGCTCAAGCCTGGCACTCATTGACAATATCGACAATGAACACAAGGCCCTTGCCGCGTCTCTGGCAACCCGTGAAGCGGAACTCAAGATCGAAATGCAGGAGGCCGAGGCCAAGCGTCAGGAACGCATAACAGCGGCAAAAAATGACCTTAAGGAATACCTTGCAGGCGTTGCTGAACGTGAAGCCAAGCTCAACAGGGAGCAGGCCGAGAGAATCGCGAAGGCTGAAAAATCCCTGAAGGATTTCGAGAGCTCGCTTCCTGAAAAGATCGCGATATGGTCCAAGGCCAACAGTGATGATTCCGCCTGGCAGGTCATCACCCCGATCGCCTTCAATGCAACAAGCGGCTCAAGGCTCGAGCTTGAAAACGACAGTTCAATCTATGCTTCGGGCAAGAGCGCCCGCGGCAAATACCATGTGGTTGGCACAACCGAGATGGAAAACATCACCGGCATCCGGATTGAAGCACTCCCTGATGACCGCCTGCCCAAGAAGGGGCCGGGACGCGCGGATAACGATGGCAACTTCGTACTCACCGAGTTTGATGTCTTCAGTACTGCCGCTCCGGCCAATGATGCCTGGGAAGTGGTCAAAATATGGGGCTTTGACAAGCCTGGTGATGCCCAGGGATGGGGACGTGCCAATCAGCTGAATGTCAAAGTGGAAAGCGGAAGCCTCAAGCTTACCAGTAACGGCAAGGATCCTTCCCTAACAACGGACATCAGTGCTCCTGCCGGCATCTTCATGCTCGACCTGAAAGCCGAGTTCCCAGGCAAGGGGAAAGCCCACGCACAGCTTTTCTGGACCACCAAAAAGGATGGCGCCGTCAGCGAGACACGCTCAACCCGTATCACCCTGCCCCGGGGCAAGAAAGGCTGGGGAAATTATCGCTTCTACTTTGAAACCGATGCCGAATTGACCTCAATCCGGATTGACCCTGCAGAAAGCAATTCCGATACCTTTATTGACGCCATGCGCCTGAGGCGCAGTGCTCCCCCAAAGCAGGAAAAACTCGCGCTGGAAAATGCCAGGGCTGACTTCAGCCAGGACGGCTACCCGGTGGCCAGCGCCATCGACGGCAACCGCGCTGATAGCAACAACGGTTGGGGCATCGCACCACAAATGGCCAAGAGCCATACCGCCACATTTGAAGTGAAAGGTCAGCCGAATAATAAAGGCAGGCGACTCTTGCGTTTTGACCTTGACCAGCAATACAAGGGCAACAGGTGGAACATTGGCCGTTTCCGTATATCGATCACCAATTCTCCGAAACCGATCAACTTTGGATTGCCCGGCAACATCACCGGTATTCTGGCCAAGGCGGAGGGCACCCGAACCCCACAGGACAATGCGGAACTCACCAAGTATTACCGTGAGAATAATTCCGACCTCAAGGCATTGGTGCAAGCCGTGGCCGAGGCCAAGAAACCAAGGGATAAGGACCCAAAACTGACAGAACTGGAAGGAAAAATTGCTGTGGCTGAAAGCCCGCTACCTGTTGATTCAACCCTGGAGCAATTGCGCAAGGATATCGCATTAAGCGAGCAGCAAAAAAACCAGAAGCGGCTTACCGGCGCACAGGACATCGCCTGGGCCATTATCAACACTCCGGCATTCCTCTTTAACCGCTAAGCGTCCTCAATCAGCTTATCGTCATCTTTTTTGCCGAACCTTTTGAGGTTGGGTCGTCAGGGAATCCGCATCGCAATAGCACCAGAAAGCGCTATTCCCGCGGCGGGCGTGAGCGATTGCCAGAACCCCGCATGCGTTCAAAATGTGTCTTCATCTCAGTCTTGCTGATGCTGCCATTGCCATCAACATCCAGACGATCAAATCGGTCAATCATCGGTCCGCGTGCCTCACTCCTTGAGATCACCCCGTCGCCGTTGCTGTCCATTCGGGAAAACAACTGGGTTATCTCAGGCCTGCGACCTTGCGGGCCTCTCCCGTTACCTCCGGGACGGCGTCGATCAAATCCTCCATTCGCACGGGCAGAACGCACGCTCCCGGCATCACGGTCACGCCTGAGTTCAATCTCATAGAGGTGACTCACAGCCCTGCACCATCCCTCCTCATCGTCACAGGCAAAATAAGAAACCTTAAGCGTCAACTTTTCCTCAATCCTCCCGCCTGCACCTTTCACATCAAGCAAGAACTCACGCGGGTCAATATCGGAAGAAGCCTTAACCTTTGGAGAAACACCTTTTTGCATACTGAAATCCACGCCGTCAATCGACTTGAATTCAAAGCGCAACGGGTCGGCCAGGTTGTTCCAGTGTACAGTGTGGACAGGGTCCAGGTGAAAACCAAGATGCAACTTGCCCGTGCCATCCATCATCAGGCTCCTGTCAGCCTCGGCACGCAACTTGACATAAAAAATTTCCTGCTTCGCTTTATCCGCTTCCTTTCTGATGACCGGCCGGGCAATCACCGCCATGGAACCCTCGGGTTTCTCCACTCTCGGCACAACTCCACTGGCAATTTTGCTTATCGCCGCCGATTTTGGTTTACGGTCGAGGTCCGAGGGATTGGTCACGGTCTTGGTTTTGCCGACCATCTTCTCCAGGTCAGCGCGCAACCTGTCCGGATCACTCCAGCTTCGCGCAACAAGGATTTTACCCTCAGGTGAAATAATGAATTCTGAATTGGGCCGGTCACCAAGCGCATGCTTCAGGTCGTTGGACATCGTGTCCGCAAGCCATGGAATCCTCGTGTCGAGTTGCCTGCCCGCCGCCTTCACGTGGGCAAGCCGCTCCTCAATCGTGACAGGTTGCACCAGCCGGTCACGTTCCGGGTGGGCAAGTGACTTATAGACATAATAAAAGGCCACTTCCCCGCTCCTGTTACGGTAGTCATGATATATCGCTTCCAGACCGGAAACGTTCCGAATAAACGGGGGTCATGTCAGGCAACCAAAAACAATGACGGCATGGCGTCCCTTTAGCTTCTCCCGCAGAGGAAAGCCTCCTCCCTGAGAATCCACGACCGTGATATCAGGAATCAGGCTGCCAGCTTGAGGCATATTTTCATCACCCCCGCGCCTGCGGTCGCCCTGCCCCATGGCAATGGAATGGGCAACAATAGATAAGAGCAGTAAGGCAGGAAACCGGAAACACGTGATCATCTTGGGCAGCAGCATCATACAAATAAGGTTACGCCAAGGTTATGCTGGCGCACAAGCTGTTGAAAACCACGGTATAATAAGCATTTCCGGCTGCAAATCCGTTATTTACACCGTCGCTCATCCGACTTATTCTATCGATAAGAAAATAAACCCGATCAAAATAAGCAATGTTCCGAATTCTAGGCGATCCCGGTAAAGACCTCTGTGATAAAAACCTCGCACCCTCCCGTCGTGACTTCCTGCGGGTCGGCGGGTCGGGCATCCTCGGTTTAAGCCTCGCATCCATGCTTGAGCTGAAAGCAAAGGCCAGTGCCCCGACCAGTGGCGGCAAGGCCAAGTCGATCATCATGCTCTACCTGCAGGGAGGTCCCAGCCACATTGACCTTTGGGATCCCAAGAAGGACGTGCCTGACAACGTTCGCTCCGCCTTCAACACCATCCCGACCAAGATTCCCGGCGTCCACTTCACCGAGATTCTTCCCGAGCTTTCAAAAATCAATGACAAGTTCACGCTGATTCGATCCATGAGCTACGAGCCCAACGGGCTCTTTAACCATACCGCCGCCATCTACCAGATGATGACCGGCTACACGACCGACAAGGTTTCCCCTTCCGGTCAACTTGAACCGCCCTCACCGAAGGACTTCCCGAACTTCGGCTCCAACCTGATCCGGCTTAAGCCCCAGACGGAGCCGATGCTGCCCTTCGTGATGATGCCACGCCCGCTGCAGGAATCAAACGTGGTCGGCAAGGGAGGAACGGCAGGATTCCTTGGCAAGGCATACGATCCCTATACGCTCTACCCGAGCGGGGGTGACATGGACATGAAAAAAATGACGCGCATCAAGATTGATGACCTGCAGTTGCGCCCGGATGTCTTCTCTGCCCGGCTCAAGCGTCGCGCATCCCTGCGTGACACGATTGCCAAGAAAATGAACAAGGTGGAAAATGCCGTCAAGGACTACAAGCTGAATGAATATTATGACCAGGCGCTCAACCTGATTATCTCAGGAAAGGCCCGTGACGCCTTCGCCCTTGAGCGGGAACCCCTGAAGGTTCGTGAAAGTTACGGAAACACCTCCTTTGGAGACAGTTGCCTGCTGGCACGCCGCCTGGTAGAGGCTGGGACACGGGTTGTCGAGGTCATCTGGCCAAAGGTTGCCAATTCCGATAACCACTCTTGGGATCACCATAAGGACCTGACAAAACGAATGAAGAATCAGTCCGGCCCCATGCTTGATAAAGCTCTCTCTGGCCTGATATCCGATCTCGATGATCGTGGCATGCTGGAAGACACCATGGTTGTAGCCATTGGTGAATTTGGCCGCAGCCCGCAAAAAGGAGTCAGCACCTCAGGTAACGGCAACAGTGCCGATGGCCGTGACCACTGGCCCTACTGCTATACCGGACTCGTCGCCGGTGCAGGCATCAAGCGGGGTTACGTGCACGGCAAATCCGACAAGACCGGTTCTGCTCCGGTTGAAGATCCCGTGCATCCCGGGGAGTTACTTGCCACTATCTATCAGGCCTTCGGCATCGACCCGGAGACCATTGTCTACAACCACCTCAACCAGCCCAGAGAACTGGTAAAGGCGGCAGCAGTGAATGAGCTTTTTGCCTAAGCTAGCTCAGAACTGCACCGGATTGACTCCCAGACTCCTATAAAGCAATGGGTCCACATGATGGAGCTATTCTGTTCGTGTAGTCGGTGACATTCCTTTACTGATCAAGAAGGTTCAAACTCATGCTCGACAACGGCAATATTATTGGGCAAAGATCACTCGAATATTTTAAATCATGAAGACCAGAATAATTGTTTTTACCACCCTCGCCCTCTCTGTATTTTCCCTGGCTGGAGAAAAAGCGAAGCCACTTTTTAACGGCAAGGACCTCTCGGGATGGCAGGACCGTGACGGCAAGGCCTCCAAGTGGGTGGTGACGGATGGTGCACTCAGCGGCAAGCGCAAGAGCGGCGATATATGGAGCAAGGAGCGCTTCGGCGACTTTATCCTCTCACTGGAATACAAGACCAGCGGAAACAGCGGGGTTTTCTTCCGCACAGACAACCCTAAGAATCCAGTACAGACAGGTATTGAGATTCAGGTCAATAAACCCGGCGGTCCAAACAAGCACTCGGTAGGCGCAATCTATGACCTGGTTGCACCGAAAAAAAACAAGTCCACTGATGGCTGGAACAAGATGGAGATTACCGCCAAGGGCAACATGATCAGCGTCAAGCTAAACGGTGAGCTCATCAGTGAAATGGACCTTGATAAATGGACCACGCCCGGCAAGAACCCCGATGGCTCCAAGAATAAATTCCGCACTGCTCTCAAGGACTTCAAGCGTGAGGGACATATCGGCTTCCAGGACCACGGAGCCTCGGTAGCCTACCGCAACATCACCATACAAAAGCTCTAGCAGAGCCCTGAAATATGCCGCGGGCACTGGGATTCCATGCATCTGGGCTGTTTCTGATCCTGCTTTTATGGGCGGTCACCTCCCCGGTTCACTCCAGGGAAGAGCAGGATGCCCGCATTAACCAGTTGCAGTCCATAGGTACGCATAATTCGTACCATATTGCCCTGCCGAAAGCTCAACTCGACAAGCTGGGCAGAATAAACAGGAACTGGCAGGATTCCCTTAATTACACGCACCGTTGCCTTACAGGGCAGCTTGAGGACCTTGGCATTCGACATTTTGAACTCGACCTTTTTGCTGACCCAAAAGGTGGTCACCTGTTAAAAAAAGGGGGGCTCAGCCTCCTTGGACTGACGGCTGCCCAGCCGACAGAGTTCAGGAAGGTCATGCAATTGCCGGGATTCAAGGTGTTGCATGAACCGAGTGTGGATTTCCTTTCCACAACCCCCTCGCTGATCTCTGCACTCAAAGAAATCAGGGCATGGTCAGTCAAGAATCCGGATCATCCTCCATTGTTTATTCTTCTTGAGATGAAGGACAAGAGCCCGGTTCCATTTTCCGTGAAACCAATCCCCTTCACACGCAAGGCACTTGAAGCTGTCGAGGATGAAATATTGAAAGTGTTCAGGCTGGAGAAAATCATTACCCCCGACTCTGTCCGCGGAAACACTCCAACCCTCAGGCAGGCGGTCCTTAAGCGGGGATGGCCCACCCTCAATGCATCAAGGGGCAAGGTGATGTTTGGCCTGGATAACACGGGCAGAATCCGTGATCTTTACCTGAAGGGAAATCCATCACTGGAAGGCAGATTGTTATTTGCCAGCGTTGGTGAAAATGAACCGGGTGCCGCCTGGTTCAAGGTCAACGACCCGGTTCAAAACTTTGCCCTTATCCAGAAACTCGTCCGTTCCGGATTCATGGTGCGCACCCGGGCTGATGCCAATACTTTTGAGGCACGTAGGAATGACACCCGGCGCAGGGAAAAGGCATTTGCCAGTGGAGCACAGTTCATCAGCACCGATTTTCCTGAGGCCCGGCCTGAGATCTCCGGTTATTCGGTCCGCTTTGAAAAAGCTGCGCCCTATCGCAGCAACCCGGTCAACCCCGTGAAAAAAAAATGAACCTGTTCAAGGGAAAACTGTTAATGATTGCCTCTCTGGCACCCTTCAGCCTGGCAACAGCCAACCCGGAGCTTGTTGATGAGAGGTATAAGCTGACTTTGTTTGCAGAAAACCCGGACTTATCCACCCCGGTGGGCTGTACTGTGGGCCAGGACGGCAGGGTTTTTGTCATTGAGTCACATACTCACTTCCGGCCCGAGGATTATAAGGGGCCAAAGGAGGATCGCATCCTTGCCTTCAGTGATTCAGATGGAGACGGCAGGGCAGACAAGAGGGAAATCTATTTCGAGGGCGGCAGGCACACAATGTCTATTGCGGCAGATGGTAAGGGTGGCTTTTACGTCGCCACCCGCTCGCAGGTATACAGGCTAAAGGATGAGAATAGAGATGGTAAGGCCGACAAGAAAGAGACCCTTGTTGAACTCAAGACCCCGGGCAAGTATCCGCACAACGGCCTGTGCGGACTTGCTTTGACCTCAGACCACTCAAGGCTCTATTTTGGACTCGGGGAAAACCTCGGGAAGCCTTATGAAATAATCAGCCATGACGGAAAAACGGAGATCACCAGGCTGAAAGGTGGGGGCGAGGGAGGAAACATCTACAGTTATCATCTCAAGACCGGTTCACTCACTCTGATTGCTACCGGTTTCTGGAATCCCTTTGGCATATGCCTCACTCCAAAAGGGGTGATGTTCTGCGTTGACAACGACCCCGATTCCCGTCCCCAAAACCGGTTGTTGAAAATTGTCCCCGGAGGCGACTATGGCTATCAATACCGCTATGGCCGATCTGGCACCCACCCCCTTCAGGCCTGGGACGGCGATTTGCCCGGCACACTGCCAATGATCTGCGGAACCGGGGAAGCAGCATGTGCAGTCATCCCCCACGGCAACAAACTGTGGGTCACCAGCTGGGCAAATGGCCGGATTGAGGAATACAGCCTTCGCGAAAACGGTTCCAGTTACACGGCAACAATGAAGGCAATCATCAAGGGTGGACCGGACTTCCGCCCGGTTGATTTTGCCCATGCCGGAGATGGGTCCATCTACTTTACTGACTGGGTAAATGCCAGTTACCAGTTGCATGGCAAAGGCAGGCTATGGAAACTCACTCCGCTGAGGGAAAAGCCAGCGTTGCCGGCCACAGCCGGTGCACTGCTTGAGGAAGAAGACCGGAAAATGCCCGATGCAGGGTCCTTAAAGGATATTAATAACGATCGCTTCGCGCTTGCCACAGCCCTGTGGAAAATAACAAGGGCCAAAAAGGCCGGGGCACTGCAATGGGATTCGCTTTCCATCAACGCAAGGATCGCCCTGCTCACGGCAAGCCGCTGGCAGGAAAAACACGATCACTCCTTAATCGACCGGGCCCTGGATGATCCTTCTGCCGATATCCGCATTGCAGCCGTGCGTATTATTGCCGATCACAGGATCGCCACCTTCAAAGAAAAGCTCAGCGACATGCTCCCAGCCAACGACAAGGACACTCAACTGCACCGGGTCCTTAAGGCAGCAATCAAGGAACTTGGAAATTAACAAGGCCGGCTTCTATTGGCCAGGGTCAAGCTCCTTCAGGGTAACCAGGGTTGCACCCCATCCACCGGTGTGCTGGTCACCCAACCTGTAACTGCCGATCTCCCCGGTCATCTTGTCGAGAAGCCGGTGCACACCTTCGCGCAGGCTTCCGGTGCCCTTCCCGTGGATAACCCTCACCTGCAGGATACCCACCTTCCGGCACTCCATGAAATATTCCCTCAGCAGAGAGCTTACCTCACCGGGACGGAAGGTATGCAGATCGATTTCAGGCGTTATCGGGTAATCAACCTGTTCGTCCCTGTTATCCGCGCAATCCACAGCCTGCCGTTGAAGAAAAACGGGTCATGATAGCATCAATGCACATTGATGCTATCCCTTGATGGAACTGACAACTTCGCCTGTTTCAGGGAAACGCCCGGTTTCCTTCTTGGAATACACGAGCGTTCCATCCACGGTGACATCGAAAACGCCACCGCTTCCCTCTACAATTTCAACACTTGCTCCTTCAAACCCCGCCTTGATTTCGTCCGCCAAACTGACGGCCTGGGGCTTGTAGTTTCACATTCCTCAATAAAGAATCGATACAGTCATGGATAACCAGTGCCGCTTATTTCCCCAATTTGAAAGAAAAAATTCCGCCCGCGGCATCACCTAGTAAATCTCGGGATCGGGAGTGACGGCACTGCCCTCAAGAAAATCAAAATCACAGCCACGGTCAGCCTGGGTCACGTGCTCGATATAGAGTTTTGTGTAACCCCTTGCATAACGGGAACCAGGCTCCTGCCTTGCGGCCAATCTTCTGGCAATCTCGACCTCCTCCACCTCCAGTTGCAGGCGGCGCCCTGAAAAATCCAGAGTGATTGCATCCCCTGTCCTCACCGCGGCCAGAGGGCCGCCGGCGGCTGACTCCGGGGCAACATGTAATGCACACGTGCCGTAGCTGGTGCCCGACATGCGCGCATCAGAAATGCGCAACATATCCCTGACGCCCTGCTCAAGAAGTTTCCTGGGAATTGGCAGCATTCCCCATTCCGGCATCCCGGGGGCGCCAACCGGTCCGGCATTCCTGAGAACCAGCACGGAATCGGCGGTAACCTCAAGCGCTGGGTCATCAATCCGTTTGGCAAGGTCATTGTAATCCTCAAAGACAACGGCAGGACCGGTATGCTGGAGCAGATCCGGAGTCGCGGCGGAATGCTTGATAACTGCCCCATCGGGAGCAAGGTTGCCACGCAATACAGCAGTGCCACCATTTTCAGCCATGGGATTATCCCGGCTCCTTATCACCTCGTCATTGAAAACCCGGCATCCCTCAATGTTCTCACCGAGTGTATTCCCATTTACTGTCGCCACGTCGAGATGCAAAAGGTCACCCATCTGGTTGAGCAGTGCACGCAACCCTCCTGCGGCATAAAAATCGTCCATCAGAAATTCTCCGGAAGGTCGCAAATTCGCCAGCAGGGGCGTCTGCCGGGAAATGACGTCAAAATCATCAAGGTTTAAATCAACGCCGGAGCGGCCGGCCATTGCCAGCAGGTGAACAATGGCATTAGTTGATCCACCGAGTGCCATGTCAACGGCCACGGCGTTTTCAAACGCCTTGCGTGTCGCCAACTCATCCGGCCGGGGGCCCTGCCAGGCGTTCCTGACAGCCTGACGCCCCGCCTCTGCAGCCAGGCGAGCATGATTGGCATCCATTGCCGGAACCGAAGAGGAACCTGGAATGGAAAATCCCATGGTCTCGGCCAGAGCCGTCATTGTAGCAGCCGTGCCCATGGTCATGCAGTGCCCCGGGGACCGCGCAATACCCCCTTCAATTTCACGCCACTCTTCCTCACTCAGGTTGCCGGCACGCCGCTCATCCCAGTATTTCCAGACATCGGAACCTGATCCAAGCACCTGCCCATTCCAGTTGCCCTTGATCATCGGCCCGGAAGGAACATAGATAGCGGGCACGCCGGCGGATATGGCACCCATTAACAAGGCGGGAGTCGACTTGTCGCAACCACCCAGCAATACTGCAGTATCCACAGGATTGGCGCGAATTATCTCCTCGGCCTCCATCGCAAGGAAGTTGCGGTATAGCATCGAGGTGGGCTTGGTCAGCGTTTCCCCGCAGGACATCACCGGTATTTCCATCGGTAAGCCGCCTTCCTGCAGGACGCCTCGCTTGATTGCCTCAACGGTGGTCTTGAAATGCAGATGACAGGAATTCAGATCAGTCCACGTGTTGAGAATTCCGACCACCGGCTTACCGGCAAAGTCGCTCTCCCCGAGCCCGGATTGCCTGGCACGGGAACGGTGCCCGAAAGCGCGCAGGCTGTCGGGGCCATACCAGCGGTGTGAACGGAGGCGGGTTGGGTCTTGGTTTTCCATCGGAATCAATAATCGCCAAACTGGCACACGGGGTCAATCACAGTAAGCCGGGGATTATGCCACCACACCTCAGGAAAAGGGCAATATCCATGAGGCAACCACCACCACAATCAGGCCTGCAACACCCATCAGCGACATCATCGGGGTCACGGTGCGAAGTGTCTGGGATTCCTTAAGCCCGGACATCCTGGTAATTACCCAGAATCCCGAGTCATTCATCCAGGGGATCGGCTTTGAGCCGCACCCCACGGCAAGCGCCAAGTAAACCGGGTGAAAGCCAAGGGAGGCGGAAGCGGCAAACGCGGCAGCAACAGGCGCAGCCGTGATCATCGCCACCGTGGCCGATCCCTGCGCGGTGCGGACCAGGGCGGTAATCAGGAAACAGACAGGGAGAGCGAAGGTGGCATTGCCCTGCATTTCGCCAATTGCACTGGCTATATCCGTCTGCTTGAGCACCCCGCCAAATGCCGCCCCGGCAGCCGTGATCAGGACAATTACTGCACCTGATGAAAGAGCCTCAGAGGATACCCTGCGCAATCTCTCCTTATCACCGGAGCACCGCTTTGCCAGAATCGTGAATGCCACCAGGGCCGCAAGGCCAAGGGCAAGGTTCTTTTCCCCGAATACCTTGAGAAATCCAAGGTGCTCGGGTTGGAAAATGGCATACAATGTCCCTCCGGTAACCAGGAGAACCGGCAGGAGAACCGGCAGGAAAGACACGAAAGCGGAAGGCAGGTCGCCCTCTTCCATTAAAACGTCATCACCAAGTGGTGGCGGGGCGAGTTCAAACCTGCCGGATATCCACCGGGCATAAAGGTATCCAAACGTAATGGTAAAAAGACCGACCGCGAGGCCACCAAGCATCATTGCCCCGATATCCACCCCGATTTCCTCTGCCACCAGCAAGGGACCGGGTGTCGGCGGCACCAGTGAATGGGCCATGGTGCCCCCGGCAACAATGCAAAGCACGTAAAAGAGATAATTGCCCCGGGTCCTGTGGGCCATTGCAATAGCGATCGGGATCAGCAGGTAGAAAACCGTGTCAAAGAAAACAGGGACCGCCAGCAGGAACCCGGAAACCAAAAACGCCAAACCGGCACGCTTTTCCCCGAAAAGGGAGACCATCACCAGCACGATCTTTGCCGCCGCACCGGACTCCAGGAGAAACCTGCCGATAAGTGCGGCGAAGGCAATAATCAGGCCGACCTTGGCGCATCCGTTACCGAATTCATTGACCACTCTCTTCATCGATGAGCGCTTGGCAAATTCCGCCTTGAATACCTCAGCACCTGCCTCACTCATCTTTCCCCTCGCCAACTCCGATGCCGCGTGGTTCTCGGCATAACCGGACAGGGAATCCTGCGGGGTTGAGAAGGCGATCACGATCGCTGCAGTGGAAAGGGCCAAAAAAGGGTGCAGCTTCAGCCATATTACCGAGCCAAGGACAATCACCATGCCGAGGGCAAGGAGGAGAAAAGGAGTCATCACGTTCTTTTCTACATGAATCCGTCAGGAAATGGAAGTTATCAATAGCCCGGTTCAGAGCGCCTGCATGAAGGCTTCCCTCTCCTGCACCGAGTCATTGGAAATCCTGCCGCTAGCCTGCCGGATCCCTTGTCCACACACCATCCACAAGGCGCAATAACCCAAGCGGGTTGGTATCCTTGAGCGCTTCAGGAAGCAGCGGCTGGGGAGTATTCTGAAAACTAACAGGCCTGCCCCAGCGGGAAATACCGGCAGTACCGATACTGGTGTGTTGCGCATCGGTGGTGGCCGGGTAGGGACCGCCATGATGCACGGAATCACAAACCTCAATACCGGTCGGGAACCCATTCACGCAGACTCTCCCGGAAAAACCGGATAATGCCGCAAGCAATGCTCCCGCTTCAGGAAGCTCCTCCTCATTGCCATGGATTGAGGTGCCAAGCTGCCCATCAAACAAGCCGGCAGCCTCCACGTAGCTTTCCTTGTCCGGGCAAACAACAACCAGCACCGAGGGACCGAAGATCTCCTCCATGAACATCTCCCGGCTCGCCTTGAAATCCTCAAGGGAAATCCTCGCCATGACGGGTGCCGCCCCGACCTCAGCCGCCTCAAGGGACCCCTGCGCCAAAATCTCGACACCCTCTATATCTTGCCAACGGGCGATTCCTGATTCAAAGGCGGAAGCAATCCCCGCGTTGAGCAAAGGCGCGCCTGTAGACCCGGAAACCAGTTCCAGGTAATGCCCGATCATTTCATCCAGACTCTCCCCTTCAGGGGCAAACACCAGCGAGGGGCAGGTGCAGAACTGGCCGTTGCCCATGGTGACGGAAGCAAAAAGGCCATCGGCAAATGCACCGGGCCCGGCATCGAGCCTGCCGGGAAGGACAAACTGGGGATTCACACTGCCCATCTCGGCGTAAACGGGAATCGGGATCGGCCGGGCGGCAGCGATGTCAAAAAGAGCACGCCCACCACGCAGTGAGCCGGTAAACGCAACGGCACAGGCCTTGGGATGTTCCACCAGCATACGCCCGGTATCATTGTCCGCTCCCTGCAGCATCGAGAATGTGCCATCGGGAAAACCCGCCTGCTCTACACCTCGCAATACCGCACGGGCGACCAGCTCTGAGGAACCGGGATGTGAGGGATGCCCCTTGGTCACGACCGGGCAGCCCGCGGCAAGAGCCGAGGCAGGATCCCCGCCAGCAACGGAAATAGCCAGAGGGAAATTGCTGGCCCCGAAAATGGCCACCGGTCCGACAGGCACAAGCATGCGCCGCAGGTCAGGCTTGGGCAGGGGTTCACGATCAGGCAGGGCAGTATCAATGCGAGCATTGACCCAGTTGCCATCCTCCGCGACACGTCCAAATACGCGCAACTGCATGACCGTCCTGCCAAACTCGCCGTCAAGGCGAGCCTGTGGGTAGCCGGTTTCAAGCCCGACCCTCTCCTTGATCACATCGGCATCCTCTTCGAGGGCATCAGCAATGGCATTTAACAGGCGAGAACGATCCTCTCCGGTGGATGCGGCCATGAATGGCGCCGCCGCACCGGCCAACTCAAACGCGCTATCAATCTCCGCACCGGTCGCCTCATGGAATGGCGGCTCGAGGGACTTGCCATCCAGGGGGTTGACTGCCTTGAAGGTATCCGTGCCCTGAGCGGACTCGGTATTGCCGATAAGTTGTGTGCCTTTCATGAATTCTTAAATGCTACTCTACTTGATTTTCCAGTTCGCCGGCACCATCGATGCCAATCCTGATCACGTCCCCTTTTGCCAAAGTAAATCCTGAATCCGGCACAATCCCGGTACCGGTCATCAACAAGGCCCCATGGGGAAACTCATTGTCATGAAACAAGAATTGCGCCAATTCCTCAAAGCTGCGCTTGATCTGTGATACTTCCGTCTCCCCTGAAAACGCCACCTCATCTCCCCGCCGGATCTCGATGGCAATCTTGGCATGCGCTTCGGGCAGGGAACCCACCACCAGGCACGGACCAATCGCACAGGAACCTTTGTACACCTTGGCCTGCGGAAGATAGAGCGGATTCTCGCCCTCAATCGAGCGTGAGCTCATGTCATTACCAATGGTATAACCAAACACCTTCCCCGTGGAACTGATAGCCAGGGTAAGCTCAGGCTCGGGAACATCCCATGTGGAATCACTGCGGATACACACCTTGTCCAGGTGCCCCCTGCACCGGGCCGGGGTTGCCTTGAAGAAGAGTTCAGGCCGCTCCGCCTCGTAGACCATGTCGTAAAAGCGGTCTCCTCCTGAAGACTCGCTCTCCTCCATGCGGGCATCCCGGCTTCGGAAATAAGTCACGCCGGCGGCCCAGATCTCCTGGCTTGCCAACGGGGGCAGCAAGTGGCCTTCCGGCCGCATGGAGGGATCGCCCGCCTGAAAGCGGGATTGCACGTAATCCACCGGATCCGGGCAGTCAAACAGCTCATCGAAGCAAAAATTGGCCACAATGGAAAAACTATCATCCTTTTGGATTGTATAGCCGGACGCACTTCTATAAATACAAAGCATTGCGATCGCATTGTAACGGGCGGCCGCTCTTTGGCAAACCTCGACTTCCTGCAATATTTATGTTTTCCCTGCTCGCACAACAGGCACCGGCTGCTCAATCCACCGTTCCCGTCACGGGACTCATTGCCCTGCTGGTCTTTGGCATCGGCTTCCTGCTTGTCCTGATCCTGAAGGCAAAGATCCAAGCTTTCCTTTCGCTCCTGATTGTTTCCGTCCTTGTCTCGGTGGGGGCAACGTTTGTCAACCCGGAGGCAGGAGGGCTCATCGGCATAGGCAACACCATTGTAGAAAGCATGGGAGGAGCCCTGGGCTTTATCGCCACAATCATCGGTATCGGCGCCATCTTCGGGGCCATGCTTGAGCATTCCGGTGGCACCCAGGCACTGGCCAACACCATGGTGCGCAAATTCGGCCAGGATCGTGCCCCATGGGCCATGCTATTAACCGGCTTTATTATCTCCATCCCGGTCTTCCTGGATGTGGCACTGGTCATCCTGGCCCCCCTGCTTTACGCACTGGCCCGTGACACCAAGAAGCCCCTGCTGATCTTCGGCCTGCCGCTGGTTGCCGGCATGGCGGTCACGCACGCCTTTGTGCCACCGACCCCCGGTCCGGTGGCCGTGGCCTATTTTCTCAATGTGAATCTTGGTTACGTCATCATGTTCGGCGTGATTGTCGGGCTGCCAACAGCCATCATCTGCGGCCCCTGGCTCTGTTCGAAAGTGGCGACCCTGGTTGATGTTCCAACCCCAAAAAAGCTCGAAGAAAACACGACTACGGAGGAGCTCAAACTGCCGCACTTCGGCCTCATCTGCAGCCTCATTGCCCTGCCCATCGCCCTCATCCTCTCCGCAACCATCGTTGAGCAGATCGCTATTGCAGATATTGACAAAGGCCTGACCAAGGACGCACGCTCAGCTGAAATCAGCCGTCTTCTTAATGCGTTGCCCACAGGGCAGCAGGTGATCCACTTCCTCGGGCACCCGGTGATCGCCCTGATGATCTCCACCCTGCTGGCCATCTTTTTCCTGGGAACCCGCCGTGGCGCCACCCGCGACCAGCTCGTTGAACTTTCCACCAAGGCTCTCGGTCCTGCGGGCATCATTATCCTGATCACCGGGGCCGGGGGAGTCTTCAAGGGAGTTTTGATAGCCACCGGGATTGCTGATGCGCTCAAAGAGATATTCGCGGACAGCGGCATTCCTCTATTGGTCCTCGCCTACATCTTCGCCACCCTGGTTCGCATTGCCCAGGGATCTGCCACCGTGGCCATGCTGACGGCCGCCGGGCTCATGGCCAGTCTGGTTGAGGGATCTTCCCAACCCTTCCTGGCGCTGATCGCCTGCGCCATCGCCGCGGGAGCGACAGGCTTCTCGCATGTCAATGACTCCGGTTTCTGGATGATCTCCCGCTACATGGGCATGACCGAGAAACAGACCCTGAAGACCTGGACGCTGATATCCACGGCGATCTCCTTCGTCAGCTTTGCCATTATCCTGCTGCTTGGCCTGTTCATTAAATAACCGGTAACCGGGAACAAGCATGACCGACCTGCTCAAGACGCTCCGCGAAACCCTGCTCATGGGGCCAGGACCCTCAATGGTCTCACCGGCCGTTTACCGGGCAATTGCACAACCGACCATCGGTCACCTCGACCCTGCATTTATCGGCCTGATGGATGCCGTCCAGGAAGACCTGAGGTCCCTGCTCAATACCGGGAATGCCCTGACCCTGCCTATCAGCGGAACAGGATCCGCCGGCATGGAAACCTGCTTTGTGAACCTCCTTGAGCAGGGTGACCGGGTAATGATCTTAAGTAACGGAGTGTTCGGTACACGCATGGCTGATGTTGCCGGGCGTCTCGGTGCCGAGGTGGAAAGCATGGAGTTTGAGTGGGGCACGCCGGTCGATCCCCAACTGGTTGCCAGCCACCTCAGGGAAAACCAATACGACCTTATTGCCGTGGTCCACGCCGAGACATCCACCGGGGTGCTCAACCCCGTGGAGGAAATCGGGAAACTGGTCCGGGAAAACGGAGCCCTCTTGCTGGTTGATTCTGTAACCGGTCTCGGCGGCATGCCTGTGCACCTCGACCAATGGGGAGTGGATGCCTTTTACAGTGGCACGCAGAAATGCCTGTCCTGCCCCCCGGGGCTCTCCCCGGTGAGCTTCTCTGCCCGCGCGGCAGAAAAAATTCAGTCCCGGAAAAGCCGGGTGCCTAACTGGTATCTCGACCTCAACCTGATCTGCGGATACTGGGCCGGTGAAGCCGGCGCAAAAAACTCAAAGCGTGCCTACCATCACACCGCGCCCATCAACATGAACTACGCCCTCTATGCGGCTCTTCGCGAAGTCCTCATTGAGGGAACCGACGCGGTCTTTGACCGCCACCTGGCAGCCCACCGGCAACTGGTGGAAGGGCTTGAGGATAGGGGGTTATCCATGCTTGTCAAAAGTCCTCACCGCCTGCCGATGCTCAATGCGGTGAAAGTTCCGCAGGGTGTGGACGAGGCCGCGGTCCGCTCCAAGCTGCTCGATGAGCATGCTATCGAGATCGGCGCCGGGTTGGGACCGCTTGCCGGAAAAATCTGGCGTATCGGCCTGATGGGCCATACCGCCAGGCCGGCAAACGTGGAACGCCTGCTCACCGCTCTGGATCAGGTCATCTAGGTGCCATGTCCCTAGATCCTGCCGTGTTAAAAAAAACCGCCGGGAAAATCCTTCTGCAATTTACAAACAGCAACTCAACAGCCACACTCTCACCCATGTCCAGAATTCCTGTCTTTTCCCGCCGTAAACTCATTGCAGGTGCCGCCTTATCCGCTGCAGCCACCGGTTACACCCATGCCGACATCAAGAATCCAGCACCCGGAAAAGCACCATTCAGAATCAAGAACGGACGCATCAAGCAATCGATCATGGGATGGTGCTTCAAGCCCATGCCCGTCAAAACCCTTGCCAGGCACTGCAAGGAAATCGGCCTTGTCGCCATTGAGGGAATCAGTGCCGATGATTACCCGGCGGTGCGCGAGATTGGCCTGGACATCTCACTGGTAAGTGGCGGTCACGGATTTAAAAACGGCCCATGCAACCCGAAGAACACCGAGACGGTGATAAACGGCCTGACCAAGGGTATTGAGCTTGCAGCCAAGATCGGAACCAAGAACGTCATCACATTCACCGGCATGGAATATGACGGCATGGACCGTGACAAGGCAGCAGCCCTCTGTGTCGATACTTGGAAAAAGGTCATGCCCCTGGCGGAGAAGAAAGGGGTCACACTGGTGCTCGAGCACCTCAACACACGGGATGACACCCACCCGATGAAAGGCCATCCCGGCTACTTCGGGGACGACGTGGATTTTTGCGCAGAACTGGTCAACAAGGTCGGCTCACCCAGCTTCAAACTGCTCTTTGACGTTTACCACGTTCAGGTCATGAATGGGGATGTCATCCGCCGTATCCGGAAATACAAGGACATTATCGGCCATTACCATACCGCGGGATGCCCCGGCCGAGGTGAGATTGATGATTCCCAGGAAATCAACTATCCGCCGATAATGCGGGCTATCCTGGAGACTGGTTATGAGGGGTACGTCGCCCAGGAGTTTCTGCCCACCTGGGATGATCCCATCAAGGCACTGCGGCACGCCGCGGAAGTCTGCGACGTCTAGCTGTTAACTAGCACCTGCTGGGGGATCGGGACAGCCTCACGCTCAAGACCTCCCCCTGGTGCAATGCTGACCTTGGTAAGCCCGGTCAGGATCCCGTCTTGCGATAACTCAAAAGTCAGCCAACCCGCGTTGCTGTCGCTTAAACTCGAAGACATGCCGGCAGGCCCGCAATTCAGGCAGAGTGTCTGCGGGGTCCTGACATCACGCAGGCACCAGCGCACGTGCTTGTGCCCATGCAGGTAAGCCACCGGCCGGTGCCGGGCAATTAATCCGGCAAGGGCTCCATCACGCAATAACCTGTGGTGCCACTTCCCCGGGGATCCGCCTGGATAGGAATAGGGAAAATGTCCCATCAGCAGGACCTGTCTTCCGGTTTCACCAGCCATCTCAAGCTCATGGTCGAGTTCCTGCTCAATGCCTTGATCCAGCAAACCGTTGGACCTGACCATGAACGGCCTTGATGCATCGAAACCGACCACGCAAAGATGGTCGCCAAATTGCCGGGAAAAAACCCTGCGCCCTTCAGGCATCGCGGCGTGGGGAAAATAGTCCTCGAAGTAATTGCGGCGAACACTTGCCGGCGAATACCGGTCATGGTTGCCGGCAATTGCCACGAGCCGGTCACCCCACTTCTCATACAGGGGGGCAAATGCTTCTGCCGCGTCCCGGAACTCACCTTCCAGGGACATCGTGGTCATGTCCCCGGAAAATAGCACCAGGTCGGCATCCTCCGCGGCAATCCGGGTCATCGCCTCACGCGCAAGCTCAACCGGGAAGTGATGCCGACGTCGCATGGCAAGGTTTACAATCCCAAGAAGCCTCTTGGGATAATAAAAATCCCGGGCAAGTTGCAAGCGCCAGAAGTGAATATCGCCGAAGTGAAGAATTCGCATAAAGAAAGGCAACCTGGCGTCCCCGGCAGGAATCGAACCTACATCTAAGCTTTAGGAGAGCCTCGTTCTATCCGTTGAACTACGGGGACAACTGCCAAACCAATACACCACTACGCGCAGCGTTCAACGAATCTGGTAGAAAGGATCAATATATTCCCTTTCCACAGGGGATGCATACCCCTCAAAGAAGCCCGGATAAAGCCTTTGTTCAGTGCCTGACCTTGGGCTATCAATCTTGAAAACCCGCCCTGTGTGAGGCGAATACCGCATTGATTGAGTATATCAAGATCTGTCGAATTGACCACTGGCTGAAGAACACCTTTATCCTCTTCGGCCACGTTGTCGCTCTGGTGCTCTATTATGACCTCGACCTGCCACCCGGGTTCCTGCTAAACGCATTCCTCTCACTGCTGCCCGCCTGTCTGGTAGCCTCCTCCTATTACATCCTCAACGAGATCCTTGATGCTCCCTTCGACGCGCTGCATCCGGCAAAGAAAATGCGCGGGATTCCCGCAGGAAAGGTCAATGTCCCCATCCTCTGGGTCCTGATGACCGCACTGCTGGCAGGTGGCTTCGCCCTGGCCTGGCTCTTCTTTGATAACCACCTCTACCTCGTTTCACTGGGCGTGCTGATGCTCTTTGCCCTGCTATACAACATCCCCCCTGTCCGCCTGAAGGATAAGGCATTCCTTGACGTGATATCCGAATCCATCAACAACCCGCTGCGCTTGCTACTCGGCTGGTTTGCAGTGGTCCCCGCTGATGTGACCGCACTTCCACCGCTCTCTATCATCCTTGCATGGTGGTTCTTCGGGGCACTGCTGATGACCGGGAAGCGCTACTCGGAATACCGCTTCATTAATGATGATACAATCAGTGGTGGATATCGCAGGAGCTTCAGGACCTACAACGAGCAGCGCCTGATCATGGCCATGATCGGCTATGCCTGCCTGTTCTGTTTCTGCACGGGAATTGCCATGGCTGTCTATGAGCCGCTGAATAACCTGGTCATGGTGTTTCCGGTCATCCTGCTGGCAATCATGGCCTACTTCCGTCATGCCATGAAGGAGGAAACAGCGCGCCTTGAACCGGAGAAGCTGCTCAGCAATCCCCTGATCATCACGACCACCATCCTTACCGGTGTCATCTCTGTCTGGTTGCTCTATGCCCAGAAAAACGACTGGTTCAACTGCAAGGATGCGCTCCACCTGATGGAAGCCGGGTGGGAAAAGATACACAAGTAAAGCCCGGATCCTGCCCACACGGCAACAGGGCTGCGCATCGGCCCTGAATGAAGAAACCGAAAATGACGACACAAACATCGTTTTGATCAATGAAACCGATGCCCATTTTCAATTCGTGGGGCACGGCACCCAGCGGTTAGCCTAGAATCAATGGAACCAATCTGCCCACGCAGAACCTGGCTAGTGCTGCTGCCCGCGATGCTCATCCCGGCACTTGCTGCCCTGTTCTACTTTGTCTGGCTGAAGGATTCCGAGGCAGCCCAGCCGGTCTATGGAGGCGCCAAGCTGTTTATCCTTGTTTGGCCCGTGGCAGCAACACTTTTCATCCTGCAAAGGCCGCTGGGCGGCAAACACAGGCCCATGGCCCTCCACCTTCGCGCCATCCCTCTGGGACTGCTCATCGGCCTTGGCATTGCAGCACTAATCGCCGCATTGATGGCAACTCCGCTGGGCCACCTTGTGAAATCGGCAACCGGGCCGATGGAGGAAAAAGTAAATAGCCTTGGAATCCAGGAACACTTTATCCTCTTCGCTGTCTGTCTAAGCCTGTTTCATTCCCTGCTTGAGGAATATTACTGGCGCTGGTTTGTCTATGGCAACCTGCGCACAGTGATATCCCGCCCGGCCGCCCACGCAATCGCTGCCGTGGGCTTCTCCCTGCACCATATCGTGGTAACCTCGCAGTTTTTCCCGCTGCACTGGGCCCTGGTATTCAGTGCCGCTGTTGGCATCGGGGGATTCTTCTGGAGTTGGCTCTACCAGCGTCAGGGCACCCTTGCCGGAGCATGGGCAAGCCATGCCGTGGTGGACGCAGCGCTGATGACAGTCGCCTACACCATGCTCCAGTCCTGAAGCTGATTTCCTGGACCATCAAATCCTGCGCATTGACTTCCTGCCCTTTGGTGTTCGTTTAGGGGCAGCCGACTGACCGGACTGCCCATGGAACCCAGCACAGAAACAACACGCAGGACATTCCGGCTCGAGATGTGGCGATCCATCCCGGTCGGGATGATTGAATACCTGTTCATCCCGCTGGCTGGATTGATTGCCCTTGAATATTTCCAGGCAAGCGACTGGCAGAAGGCACTCCTGCTGGCCGTCTCCGGTGCCGGCATGGTCGCCAGTATTGCCATTGTTCCCCTGGTTCGAAGGCTCAACTGGGAACTCACCCACAGTGCTGCGATCTTCAACCTGGCAGGCGCTGCAGGCATCGGCCTTGCGGCCGCTTTTCCGGACTCACTCGCCCTCTACATGACCGGTATCAGCATCGGCTTCTTTGCCTTCATGCTGCCCCTGCCCCTGATCACACAGGTATACCAGACCAACTTCCCGACAGCACGTCGCGGCAAGATCTATGCTCTCACCGCCACCTTCCGGGGCATCATTTCCATTCTCTTTGCCTGGGCAGCAGGCAAGTGGATTGATGCCGACATCGAGAACTTCAAGCCCCTGCTCTGGTTCTTTGCAGGATTTGCCGTGCTGGGTGCCGTCGCGACCTGGTTCATGCCAAAAGTCAGGCTCAGTGCCGGAAGCACAAGCCCCTTCACGGCCTTCCGCTGGCTGAAAAAGGACAAAAAATTCCGCGTGTTGATCATCTCATGGATGCTCATGGGGATCGGCAACCTGACCTCGCTGAAGATATGGACCGAATACTTCGCCAATGAGGACTACGGCAATGACTTCACCGCCTTTGAAGTCACCCTCCTCACCTTCATTATCCCGAATATCGTCAAGCTGGTGTTCACCTACCCTTGGGGATGGGTCTTTGACCGCCTCAACTTCTATTTTTTGCGCATCATCCTCAATGTCCTGTTCTGCAGCGCGATACTGGTGGTCTTTTACGGGCAGTCCTTCTGGATCATTGCCATCGGAACCGGGTTGCAGGGTTTTGCCTTTGCCGGGGGAAACATTGCCTGGTCACTCTGGGTCACAAAGATTGCACCACCCGAGCACACCGCGGAATACATGTCGGTTCATACCTGCACCACCGGACTTAGGGGCATTGCCGCCCCTCTGATCGGCTTCGCACTGCTGCGCGGTTTTGGCAGCGCAGTCGCCATTTTCAGCGCGATTTTGATCCTCATCGCCTCGCTCATCATCCTGCCCGAGGCACGACGCATCCGCGCCAGGGACAGAAAAACCGGTAAGCCCTGAGCATCCCCGATACTTCAGGAGCCAATGGTGTGCTTCCGGATAAAATCAACAATCGGCTTGGGATCCTTCAGGGCATGCGGATGATGACCGACTCCCGGCTTCGAGATCACCTTGATCTCACCACCCAGCTTGCGGTAACGCTCCACAATAACGGCACTGTTCTCCTCCACCGGCACAACCTTGTCCGCAGCTCCGACCACGTGCAGCAGGGGTATCTTCGCCTTGGCGATAGGAGCAAGTTTGTGGATCGGGCTCACAGGGGCATTCACGGACTCCGGCTCGGTAATGCCATGGGCTTTGAGTGCCCCCTTCCACGCACCACCGCCTCCCTTGCCCTTGCCCTTGCCTCCCGGCCAGCTGCGAATATCGCAAACAGGCGCATCGCCATAGATGCAGGCCACCTTGTCGGGATTGGCCGCTGCCCAGTTGTAGATAATGAGCCCGCCGCGACTCATGCCCTCCAGTGCCGGCTTGATTGAGAACCCGTGTTCACCGGTCAGGTATGCATGGAAACGGTTCCAGCGCTCTACCGCCTCCTTGTTGCCGAAAAGCCCGCCCACCTCACAGTAACAAACGTGGAAGCCAAGCTTCAACAGGGCAATATCGGCCTGGGGCTGGTGCCCAAAAAAGCGCGCACGCCACACCCAGGGACGGCCTTTGGCCTCCGATTCCGGAAGGATCACGATGCATTTGAGCCCCTCATGGACAAAGTCACGCCGCTCAAAGCCGTGCCACTTGCCGGCCTTGCCCGGGATTTCCACGGCAACAGATGGCGATAAAAAGGTAATCGCAAGGCCAAGGACAATGGATAAAAAGGTAAACTGCGCTTTCATGAATTGTTGCCTCTAACATAAGCCTTGGAGCACCCGGGCAGCAATCCCCTGTTTTCCCCGAAAACACCCCCACCTAAATAATCAGGATTTTGTTTGTCATCAGGGAGCCTCCAATTGATAAATAAGGGGAACCAAACCACCTGCCAGCATGAAAAAATTTATCGTTCCGCTTATCACCGCTCTTACAACCCTCATTTTAATCGGCTGCAGCAAACAAGAGAATACCTCGCTGAAGATCGAGAAGGCGGACATTGTCGGCAAGTGGGTGAGTCGTGAAAATCCGGTCGAGTTTTTCCTGTTCAGTGGTGATGGAACAGGCTTGAGATGCGACCAGGACCGTCCCCCCACTCACCCGCTAGCGGTTATGGAATGGACCGTTCCAGACGATGGAAAG
>CACIUL010000029.1 GCA_902589825.1 uncultured Verrucomicrobiota bacterium | reverse complement strand
GCGGCAGATGAGGTTGCCCTCTGCTCCCAGCGTGTAGACACGGTCCTTCTCGATCAGGGGCGTGGCTCGCGGTCCTGCCGCATAGCTGATTGTGTAGGGGCAGTCGTGGGCCTTTTCCCAGATCAGCTTGCCGGATTCGGCGTCGATGCAGGCCAGGCGTTCATTGCCCGGGATCTGGCCGCGGGCGAATGGATTTGCCGGGTTGGCGGAGGGGTCGGAGACCTTGCGGTCCATGATGAAGACCTTTCCCCCGGCCACAGCCGGCCCGGCATAGCCGCGGTTGACCTTCGTGCGCCAGAGCACTTTCGGGCCGTCTTCCGGGAAACTCTTCACGATCCCTTTCTCCCGCCAGACCCCGTCACGCTGAGGGCCGAACCAGCCGGGCCAGTCATCTGCCCTTGCTGTCGGGTGGCAGAGGATGAGAGCGGAGAGTAAAAACAGTATGGGTTTCATGGATTGGGCAGTTCTTTTCAATCGGATGCGGGATGCCGGGGATGCGCAATGTGTTCAGGCGACGATGTCATGCAGGACCCTCCCGGCAACGTCGGTTAAGCGAAAGCGCCGCCCGCTGTGCAGGTAGGTCAATTCCTCGTGGTTGAGCCCGAGAAGGTGGAGGATGGTCGCGTGGATGTCGTGGATCTCGACGGTGTCGACGGCGGCCTTGTGGCCGACCTCGTCGGTTTCCCCGTAGGAGGTTCCCCCGCGCGTTCCGCCGCCTGCCATCCAGTAGCAACCGGCGTGCGGGTTGTGGTCGCGCCCGGTGGGCTTGCCACCCGAGAGCTGTGAAACCGGCAGGCGGCCGAATTCCCCGCCCCAGATCACCAGCGTGTCCTCGAGCATGCCGCGCTGTTCCAGGTCCGCCAGCAGCCCGGCGATAGGCCGGTCGGTCTCGCCGGCAAACTGGGTATGGTTTTTCTGGATATTCCCGTGACCGTCCCAGCTGCGGGCGTTTTCCATGCCGCCTGAGTAGATCTGCACGAAGCGCACACCACGCTCGACCATTCGCCGTGCCATCAGGCACTGGCGGGCGAAGTGCGAGCAGCGTTTCTCCTCCAGCCCGTAAAGGGACTTGATGTGCTCGGGCTCGCTGTCGATCTCGAAGCATTCCGGCGCCTCCTGCTGCATCCGGTAAGCCAGCTCAAAGCTCCTGATCCGCGCGGTGAGCTCCATCTCGCCGGGGTGGCGCTTCTCGTGGGCGGCGTTGAGCTTGCCGACAAAGTTGAGCTGGGCCCGCTGCTGCATGTCACTGAGCCCGGCGATGCGCTTGAGGTTGGGAATGGGCTCCCCCTTGGAGCGAACCCAGGTTCCTTGGTATGCCCCGGGCAGAAACCCGCTGCCCCAGTTTGCTGCATGGCCCTTTGGCAGGCCGCGGTTGAGCGGGTCGGACATCACCACGAAGGCAGGCAGGTTCTGGTTCTCGGTTCCCAGCCCGTAGGTGACCCAGCTGCCTACGCACGGGTTGCTCATGCGCGGCACCCCCGTGTTTGCCATGAACAGCGCCGGGCTGTGGTTGTTGGACTGGGTGTGGAAGGACTTGATGAAGGCCATCTTGTCGACGTGCTGCGAGAGGTAGGGGAAGAGTGAGGATGCCCACATGCCGCTCTGGCCGTGTTGCTTGAACTCAAAGGGTGACTTGAGCAGTGGGCCGACCGCCTTGTCAAAGAAGCCGGTGGTATTGTCAAAGCCCTCAAGCTTCTTGCCGTCTGCCTTGACCAGTCCCGGCTTGTAGTCCCAGGTGTCGACATGGCTTGGGCCGCCGTTGATGAAGAGCCAGATGACGCGCTTGGCTCGGCCGAAGCCGTGCGGCTGCCGGGTGGCCATTGGGTTGGCCCCGATGGTTGCTCCAAGCCCTTCTTCAAGGAGCAGGGAATTGAGGGCGAGCATGCCGATGCCGCCTCCTGCACGCTGCAGCAACTGGCGGCGGGTGTAGGTGTTCTCGATTCGTCCGCAGTGGTTTTCAGTTTTCATTCGATATAGATGAATTCGTTGGCGCTCATGATTGCCCCGCAGAAGTCGGAGAGCGCCTTGTGTTTGTCGCCGTTATGGGATTGCTGCTGGCCGGTAAGGAAGTCTCGTGCCCCGGTAAGCTCCTCCCCTGAGGGTCGCCTGCCGTAGGCGATCCGGTAGGCCTCGGTGACCGGGTCGGTTGCCCCGGAGAGCCGCTTGGCAAAGCCCTCGGCCATGCGCCGCATATGGGGATCATTGATAAAGATGAGTGCCTGGCTGGAGGTGGTGGTCACCGAGCGCCTGCCAAGGCTGGTCAGTGAGTCCGGCCAGTCAAATGACTGCATGACGGGCACCAGCTTGCTGCGCTTGATCATGAAGTAGATACTGCGTCGCAGCATGCCCTCACTGAGTGTTCCGGGACCATACATCTTGCCGTCAAGGAGTTCACTGACGGCCAGGGCGTTGTCGCGGATCGCCTCGGCCTCAAGGCGGCGCGGCCTGCGTTTTGCCTTGTAGGCATTGCTGTTGAGGATAAGGCGGTGGATGTGCTTGAGGCTCCATTCGTTGCGAATCAGTTCATGGGCAAGCCAGTCCAGCAGCACGGGGTGGGTGGGCTCTGCGCCCTGTAGCCCGAAATCGTTTGGTGTGGCAACGATCCCCTCGCCAAGGTAGTGCTGCCAGATGCGGTTGACGATCACGCGCGCCAGCAGGTGCCCGGCGCCTGCCTCCGTGTCGGTGATCCAGTCTGCAATGGCGCTGCGCCCCTTCTCCGGGCGTGGCACCTCACCGCGGCTGAGCACCTGCAGGAAGCCGAGTGTCGCGACCTCGCCTTTCTGCCGGGTATCACCGCGTTTGAGGAAGTGGGTCTGCTTGTAGAAGTTGGGGATGCTGCCGCTGCTGGTGTGGTGGCGCATCGGCTTGACCTTGTTGCCGTCGCTGCTGATCATGACCTTGGTGATCGCCTTTTTGCGCCCACTCTCAAGCGTTGCGAGGTTGCCCTCCAGTTCCCGCCATTTTGGATCCAGCGGCTTGTAGAGCTCCAGCAGCCTGGCGCGCAGCTTGTCGTCGAAGTTGCCCTTGGCCGAACGGATAAGGGAGTCAATTTTGCGGGTTGCCAGGTCGGCGGGGCTGGCTTTCCCGTCGAGCTTAAGGCCGGCCGGGTCATGGCTTGAGACGGACAGGCGCAGCCGGCCGATGTTGTGCCCGGTGTTGTTGCCGAAAGTCAGCGTGAATACCAGCTTCTGCCCGGCCTTGCAGTCGGACGGGTTGGTCAACTCGAAGATGGCCGCGTGATCTTTGCCGAACTGTGGATCCAGTGCCCAGGCAGACTTGGCGTTGTTATCGATTGTCGCGGCAATCGGCAGCCCTCCCTGCTGGAAGGTTGCCCTCGGGTTGGCTAGCTTGATGGCCCGCCCGCCGCAGCTTAGCTTCAGGTCACTGAGGGCAATGTTGCCGTTTTTTGCCCGCCCGGGCCCGCCGCGGTTCATGGAGGGATCGGCCAGGGCCTCCAGCTTGATAGCCCGGAGGTTGTCTGCGGGTGCGGGTGCGGTGAAGGTATAGGTGTCGAGTGCCGGGTTCTTGCCGCCGGCCAGGTGCGAGCCGTCAGGCTGCGCGGTGAAGGTGGCTCCACCTTTTGAGATGAGTGAATCCGGGCTCAGGATGACCCATTCCGGGTTCTTCGCCGTTTCCTGTGAGGATTCCAGGCGTGCCTTGTTCCAGCTGCGGAAGGCGGTGATTAGTCCTTCCCTGCCGTATCCGTCGAGGGCTGCCTTGGCGTCGGCGATTTTTTTATTCAGGTCGGTATTGCCCGTGGCATCAAGGGCGGACATGTCAATGTCGACATCACTGCGCACGGTGGTGGTGAAGGCAGAAAGCATCCGGTAGTAGTCGCGGGTCGGGATCGGGTCATACTTGTGGTCGTGGCAGCGCGCACAGCCGATGGTGGTTGCCAGCATGCCGCTGCCGATGGTGGCCAGCATGTCGTCCATGGCGTCGTAGCGCACGCGCTCGGCCTCACTGATGGTGATCTGTGTCGGGAAGACCCCGGCGCCGAGGAAGCCAGTGGCCATCATCGCCATGGGGTTCTTGGGCTCCAGTTCATCTCCGGCGATCTGCCAGCGCACGAACCGGTCGTAGGGCATGTCCTCGTTGAGGGCGCGGATCACGAAGTCACGGTAGTGGAAGGCAAACTTGCGGTCATAGTCCTGCTCAAAGCCGTGGCTCTCGGCAAAGCGCGCCACGTCCAGCCAGTGCCGTGCCCAGCGCTCCCCAAAACGCGGGGATTCTAGGAGTTGGTTGACGAGCTTTTCATGGGCATCGGCTGAAGTGTCGCCTGCAAAGCGCTCAACCTCCTGCGGGGCGGGAGGCAGCCCGGTCAAGTCGAAGGAGAGGCGGCGGGCCAGCACCCGCGGTGCGGCGGGCCCGCCGGCCTTGATGAAGTGATCGATTGAGGCTTCCTGCGGGAAATTATCTTTAAGCGGGGCAAAGGCCCAGTAGGCGCGGTCGCTCTCGGTGACCTGCATCGGGCCCGGCTCCGCCGCGGATTGCTCAACCAGCGGGGCATCGTAGGCAGCACCGAGACTGATCCACTTCTCGACTGCCGCGATATCCTGCGCGGCAAGTTTGGTTTTTTTCAGCGGCATGAAGGGCTCCTCGGCATGCTGCAGGTAGGCCAGGAGCGGACTCTCGGCGGGCTTGCCGGGAACAACGGCAACTCCCAGCTCACCACCCGCCAGCAGCCCGCGGCGCGTGGCCAGGTCGAAGTCCGAGCGGGTCTTCTCCCCGCCGTGGCAGCGCACGCAGTGCTCGCTGAAGATGGTGCGCACCTGCCCGGTAAAGAGCTTGAGGCTTTGCGCCATCTTCTGCGCGTGGTCGTTTCCCGGTTCTGCGGCATGGCCTGTCAGGCTCATGAGGGGCAGGCCAATCAGCAAGGCCGCCGGCCACAGCTGTTTATAACTCAGGGTGTTCATCGAAATCACAGGACAACCTTGCTTGTTGCTGGCGGGTGGAGTCAAGCAAAGTGTCACACCCTGAGGCGCTTTTGCATGCGTTAGGCCCTGATGGACAGGGGATTCCTGCTTTGGTTTGCCCGGCGAGTCACGCAACGGCCGGCCACCGGGAAGGACCTGCTGCGACTTTCCGTGGAAGTGGCGGAGTAAGGTGGCGGCGGGCTCACTCGAACTCAGACAAGGGGATGCGTGCCAGATAGATGGCACTCTTGCCCTCGTGGCTGGCATAGTAGCTTGCCCAAAGCCGGTCGCCGTGGATGAGCATTCCCGGGTAGCTGGTGTCACCGGCACTGGGTACTAATACCCGCGGCTCGAAGTGGCCGTCTTCATCGAGCAGCCCGAACACGGTGCGGGTCGGGTTGGTGTAGCGTCGTGAGCCGAGGATCCATTTCCCGCCCGGTGCGCGCAGAAGGTCGGGACCGCCTAGCCTCAGGCTAACCTGCCTCCAGTTGAAATTGGTGAAGGGGGCGGCCGCGGTGCCGAGGTAGCCCCGGCGGTTGCCGCCCTCGTTGCGGATGACAACGTGCATCCGGTCCTCAGCGGCAAATCGGATGGTTGCCTCGTTGGGACTATCGGGGATATCCAGGGCACTGACCAGCTCATAGGAAATCCCGTCCAGGGTCTTTACCAGGAATGCTCTTGAGGAGTCCCTTGCCGGCTGATAGGTGACACCGTATCCGGTTTCCCCGTGCCAGGTGACCCGCCAAAGCCAGTCCTTTTTGGCAGCGATTTTTTGGTCGATCTTGACGGCATTGAGCGCACCGAACTTGGTTTCTCC
This sequence comes from uncultured Verrucomicrobiota bacterium, assembly GCA_902589825.1. Classification (GTDB taxonomy): domain Bacteria; phylum Verrucomicrobiota; class Verrucomicrobiia; order Verrucomicrobiales; family DEV007; genus CACIUL01. The sequence continues at coordinate 34,719 of CACIUL010000029.1, read as the reverse complement.
TTTTTTCATGAAGGCCACCCGCGGCAGTTGGCCGAGCAGGGTGTTGCCATCGTAGTGGGAGCCGCCCATCAGGCACATGAGGCGGTTATCCGGGGTCACCGAGAGCTTCGGGTCGCGCAGGTCGATTCCTTTAAGCTCGAGCAGGTCGACGAACTGCCACTTCTCGCCCTCACTTGAGGAGATGATCCTGATCCTGCCGTTATCCCCGCCGCCGGCGTGTCCTTTGCCCTCACGGAAGGTGCAGTAGAACTTCTCCTGCCAGCGAACCAGTCCGGTGAAGGCACTGTGCGCTGCCTCTGCCCAGATTTTCTTTGCCGGGTGCTCCTTGACGGCTCGCGCGATGCCCTTGGCGTCCGCATTCAAACGGATCCGCGGTGCCTTTGCCGCGCGCGCATCCAGTTCCTTAGCCTTGAGGCGTACTGAGAGGATATAGGGTTGTTCTCCGGCATCCCAGTGCCCGTAGGTGGTGGTCAGGATGGTGCCGTCTGGGAGCAGCTCAACACCCGGGTAGGTGGTGTCCCAGCTTTTCTTGTTGTCGGCGATGCGGATCAGGTATTGGCCGGGGCGCCCCTCGGCGATGTCCCGGTAGCTGCCGACCCAGGCGGCCCAGTCGCCCTCGCATGGCACCGGGCTCTTGGCAATACCCACCCTTGAGCCAATGGCGGTGCGGCAGCGGAAGGAAATAAAGAGCCTGCCGTCAGGCAGGTACTTGGCAGTGTGCCGGTCGCCGCTCAGGGTAATTGGCAATTCACGCGGCTCACTCCAGCTGGTGCCTTCATCATTGGAGAAGATCACGTGCGAGTTCTTGCGCCGCGCATTTTCGCGGAGAAGGACCGCGACCTGCTTGCCGTCCGGGGAGCGCACCGCGCCCGGCTCACAGAGGTGGACGGCTGTCGAGGACTGAATGGTCTCGGGAGCGCCCCAACTCAGGCCCCCGTCGGTGGAAAGCGAGCTGTAGAGGGTGAAGCGTACCGGGTTGGCGCGTTGGGGTTTTGCGCCAATGAAGCGTCCATCATCGTGAAAGAGCGTGCGGTAATGACCGGGCCTGCCGCGCACGGCAATCATCGTGCCCATGGCAACAATCCCACCGAAGTCGCCGATCGGTTCAAGCTCTCCCCAGCTGGTGCCCTCATCCTCGCTGACCGCCATGCGGATCGGGTAGAGACCGGAAAACATGATGATGCGCTTCTTGTCCGCCGCGTCCTTTACCCGGAAGAGGGTCGGCACTTCCCTTGAGCTTGCCCAGCTGGCCGGGGTCGGCAGGCGCTCACTCCAGGTCCTGCCGCCATCCGTGCTGCGCTTGTAGACAATCGGTCCTTTGCCGTGGCCCTTCGGGTAAACACACAGCACGGTCTTGCCGTCATCGAGGAGGGCCGTGGTCGGGTGGCCGAGATACTGGCCTTTCTCGCGGTCAACAATCACCTGGCGATGCTTTTCAAGGGCCAGGTCAATGTAGGTGATCTCATTGGCAGATGCCGAGCTGATCAGGGCGAGAAAGAAGAGATTTCGCATAAGCCCTCACTCTGCTTGGCATGCCGGGGAAAACAAGTCATAGCGCAAAAGGATTAGAGACAATATGACGCGACTTTTTGTCGTTTGGATTTGCCTAATTGCGTCACTATGTCCCAATTTAGCAGAATGGCGGATCGGATGAAATATCCATAAGTAATTTATAATAAGTGCATAGAGACATAAAAGACACCATTTGGCATGCTTTAAGCTATATAAAAAGCTGTGAACATGCTCTGAATGGCATTGTTCCGACATTAATCCAACAAACAAAATAAGGAGGACATAATATATGACTAATTTAATCCACTGGAACCCGCTTCGTGAGCTTAGCGATATCAGCAATTGTTTCTCGGGCCTGATGAACCGGGGTTCTTTTTTTAACGATGAAGTCGGCGAGCCGGCCACTGTCCGTGCGGACTGGATGCCGGTTGTCGATATCTCCGAGGATGATTCCACCTACCGCATTGAGGCCGAGGTGCCGGGCATTGCCAGGGAGGACATCCACGTCACGGTTGACCAGGGGACCCTTTCCCTGAGCGGTGAGCGCAAGAGCCAAGAGGGTGAAAGCAAGGGGCAGGTGCACCGCACGGAGCGCCGTTATGGAAGCTTCAGGCGCAATTTCCGCCTTCCCGAGGATGCCGAGGCTGACACGGTCAAGGCCGAGTTCAAGGACGGACTGCTCCGTGTCACCGTTGCCAAGGCCGAGCAGCCCAAGCCCAGGCAGATCGAGGTGAAGGTTTCCTAGGTTTTCGTCAAGTGGGAACCGGCGGCAAAGGGCGCAGTGCCCTGCCGCCGGACTAGAGAGAAGCGCGCGCTTCGTGTCCGGCCGTATACCGGCCGGGGCGGGGCGTGCGTTGCTTCAGGCAACCTGTGCGGTTAACGTTTCCCCGGCCCGGGTATAAAGGATAAGAATGGAGTTTCAGGATTACTATGAGTTGCTGGGTGTTCCCAAGGATGCCTCCCAGCCCGATTTAAAGAAGGCTTTTCGCAGGCTGGCGCGCAAGTATCATCCTGACGTGGCAGAGGACAAGCAGGCCGCCGAGGAAAAGTTCAAGCAGATCAACGAGGCCTATGAGGTGCTTGGTGACCCGGAGAAGCGCCGCAAGTATGACCAGCTGGGTGCCAACTGGGACGGCAGGTCCGGCGGCTTTACCCCGCCGCCCGGCTTTGACTTTGGCGGAAGAAGTCAAGGGTTTGCAGGCTTTGACTTCGGGGGTACCGGCTTCAGTGATTTTTTCGAGGCGTTTTTCGGTGGTGGTGGGGGCGGAAGTGCAGGATTTGGCGCACCGATGGGCGGGGGCGTTCCTTCACCAAGGCGCGGCAGTGATATCGAGGGACAGATCGTCGTCAGTCTTGATGAGGTGAACAACGGCTCGGTGCGCGAGATTACCCTGTCCCGTCCTGATGGCGGCGGGCGTGAAAAAATAAAGGTGCGTATTCCCAGGGGAGTGACCGGGGGCCAGCGCCTGAGGGTTTCCGGCAGGGGCAACCCCGGTATGGCGGGGGGCGCACCCGGCGACCTTTACCTGGCCATTAACCTGCAGAGGCACCCGGACTTTGAGGTTGAGGGAGCGGACCTTGTGCATGAGCTCGAGCTGGATGTCCATCAGCTGGTGCTCGGGGCAATGGCAAGGGTGCCAGTTCCCGGCGGGAGTGTGAAGCTGCGCATACCGGAATGCTCAGGTCCCGGCGACAGGTTACGCCTTGCCGGCAAGGGCCTGGCCCTGGCCGGGGGAGGCCGGGGCGACCTGTATGTCGAGCTGGCTGCCCGGTTCCCGGAAAGGCTGGATGCCGGGGCAAGGCAGCGGTGGCAGGCCCTTGCCGCAGGCAGTGGCAAGGATTGAGGCACACAGGATGCCGTCCAAGCCGCCACGAAACGTGGTAAGTGCCTGTTGCTTGCGGGGCTTGCTCCGCCAATATATAGTTGGCTTTTCCATTGTCCCACTGATGGCCAACGCATCACCTCCAGCAGTCCTGATCGAGGGATTGACCAAGATTTTCCGCTTGCCTTTCAGGAAGGAAGAGGTGGTCGCTGTTGATGACCTCTCACTGGAGGTCGGCGCCGGTGAGGTATATGGACTGATAGGGCCGAACGGATCGGGGAAAAGCACCACCATGAAGGTGCTCCTGGGGCTGATCGCCCCGAGTGCGGGCAAGGCCTCCATTTTCGGCCTTGATAGCGCGGATACTGCCAGTCGCGGCTCGGTCGGGTTCCTGCCCGAAAATCCCTACTTCTACAAGTATCTGACCGGCAGCGAGACACTCGCCTTCTATGGAAAACTTTGCGGGCTTTCAGGCAAGCAGATCCGCCGTCGCAGTGAGGAGTTGCTCGAACTGGTTGACCTCACGTCTGCCAGGGACAGGCGGCTTGGCGGTTACTCGAAGGGAATGCTGCAACGCATTGGCCTTGCCCAGGCGCTGGTGGGCGACCCGAGGCTGGTGGTGCTTGATGAGCCCACGGCAGGTGTTGACCCTGCTGGATCGCGAAAGATCAGGGATCTGGTCCTGGAACTCAAGCGCCGCGGGATCACCGTCATCCTCAGCTCCCACCTGCTTGAGCAGGTGCAGGAGGTTTGCGATGAGGTCGGCATTATCTTCAACGGCAGGCTGGTCCGTGAGGGCAAGCTCGATGACCTGATTGCCATTGAGGACCAGAGCGAAATTGTGCTCCAGAATGCCTCACCGCAACTTCTGGAACGGATCGGGGCGCTGGTCGATGAGGAGGACGGGGCGCAAATGCTCAGGTGTGGCAATCCGCGCACCACGCTGGAGCGGCTTTTCCTTAAGGCAATCAGCGAGGGCTCAAGTCAGGAAGGAGAGGATCACTGAGCATGGCCCTCCGGCTGACCCGGGCGGCGTTTCCCGGATCACATCTTTGAAGTCAAATGAATCAAGAGGCTCAGGACACGGCAATAAGCAGGAGGCACAAGGTGTTCTCCGCCCTTCGTATCTGGGCCATTGCCCGGAATACCTTTACCCAGCTGGTGCGCATGAAGGTGTTCTACTTCATGCTGATATTCAGTGCCCTGATCATCGGCGCCAACCTCCTCTTCCTCAGCTTTACCTTTGAGCAGGAGCTGAAGATCCTCAAGGATGTCTCGTTTGGGGCCATGAGCCTCTTTGCCAGTATCTTTGCCATTGTCGGCACGGCATTGCTGATCCCGAAGGACATCGAGGACCGGACACTCTATACCATCCTGACCAAGCCGGTCCCGCGCATCGAGTATCTGCTTGGCAAGCTGATGGGGATCCTGCTGCTCCTCGCCGTCAGTATCCTGCTGATGTCCCTGCTCTTTTTCACGGTCCTTTACATCCGGCAGCACGGGATCCTGACAGAGAAGATTGCCTCGTTTCCAAGGCAGGTTTCCGATGCACAAATTGCGTTGTTCAGGGAAGATATCTTCTCAAGGGGCCTGCAACCCGAACTCCTGCTCGGTGTCTTGGCGGTTTTCCTCAAGGCTGCCGTTGCCGCTGCCGTTGCCCTGTTTGTTTCGACGTTTGCCAGCTCGACCCTGTTCACGATTATCGTCAGCCTGGTGGTTTATTTTATCGGGCATGCCCAGTCCCTTGCCCTGGATTATTATTTTGCCGAGGGAGAGATGCCCAGCGCCGCGCAGCGTTTCTTTGCCGGCCTGATCGGTGTGGTTTTCCCAAATTTCCAGCTCTTTAATGTTACCGACGGCCTGACTGCCGGCGAGGTGGTCTCCGCTTCCCTGATGGCGAGGCTGGTCGGCTTGACCGCCTTTTACCTGACTATATACAGCCTGGTAAGCTGGTTGATCTTTGCCAAGAAGGAACTGTGAATATTCCCCACAGGATTGCGCTTTTCTTCTCGGGCCGATGGCTTCCCGTCTGCCTCATCCTGGCCGTTGCCGGCTTCCTGAGGATTCCCGTGGAGCGTGACATGGAGACGGAATTCAAGGACCAGGGTTTTCGCGACTGGTCTCCGGGTTTGTCCTCCCGTGACCAGTTGACCCAGGCCGCTTTTGTTGGCGCCCTGGGGGGATTTCGTTCACTGGTGGCAAGTGTCTATCACCTGAAAGCCCATAATGCATTCGTGAAGAAGAACTGGGGGGAAGTGGAACGGTTGCGGACGGTTACCGCTTCGCTGCAACCGAAGTTCTGGAGCTATTGGGATCTGGCGGTATGGGACATGGCTTGGAATGCGTTTGGTTACTATCGGGGCGAGGCCGAGAGGCATGGTGATGATTTTGAGGGTTGGCGCATCGAGAACATTGTCATGCCGACCTACCTGCAAAAGGGGATCGATTTTGCCAAGCGGGGGCTGGAATGGTTGCCTGATGATTACCGTCTGCTGAAGGTCATCGCTGATATTTATGACCAGAAGATGGGCAACCCGGAGAAGTCTGCGGAGTGGTACCTGAAGGCTTCCCGTAAACCGGACGCACCATCCTATGTTTACCGGGCATATGCCCACCAGCTGACCTTTTGCCAGGGCATGGAGGAGGAGGCCTACAGGGTCAATAAGGACCTTTACCGTAATTCCGGCGAGATCACTCTGACCCTGCTGCGCGACCTGGAGCGCCTTGAGGAGGACATTGTCAGGCGGGCAGCCAGCAACATGTCCTATGAGGAGCTGAGGGCTGCCGCGCTGGCGGAGGGTGCCGGTTACCTGGAAATGGCTTCCCTTGGCACCTATCTGCTGGAGGTCAGCAAGGATTTGCCGGCGGCAATCGATATCTATGGCAAGGTGGCGGTTCATCCCGGGGCACCTTCATTTTACAGGCGCAAGCTGGCATTCGTCATGCTGAAGGACCCGAAGCAAACCGGCCGGGCATACCAAATGCTCAAGGCATTGGCGCTTCGTGACCCGGCATCCCTGCGCAGGGAGGACATCAAGGAAATTGCGCGGCTTGAATCCCGGCTTGGAATCCCCAAGGCTGAGAGGCTCAAACCCTAGCCAGGTGTTGATGAAGGAAAAAAAGGAATTAGCTTCCTGTCGGGAAGTTCCCGGATTAAATAATAATAGTGTTATTTTGCAGGGTGATATCAGTCCCGGTTTCTTTGGATGAAGTTTGCGATTTTCGGTGACATTCATGCCAATCTAGAGGCATTGGAGGCGGTGCTCGCAGACGCGGCGGAGCATGGCTGCAGCCATCATGTCTGCATTGGCGACATCGTGGGATACAATGCCAATCCCCGCGAGTGCCTTGAATTGGTGCGTGGACTTGAGTGTCCGGTGGTCAAGGGCAACCACGATGAGGAGGCTTCGCTGGACACCGACCTCATTGGCCTTAACCCGTTAGCTGAGCAGTCCATGGAGTGGACCCGTGAGCAGTTGACCGATGAGGACAAGCAATATTTGAGTGAATTGAAGCTGGTGCGCCAGGTGCGTGATTTCACTATCGTGCACGCGACACTCGATACGCCGTCCGGGTGGGGATACGTGACCAATAAATTCGATGCCCTGGCAAGTTTCAGTTACCAGTATACGCCGTTGTGCTTTTTCGGGCATACCCATACGCCGGTTTTTTATTCCAAGTCCCTGAGCGTTGGGGTTGAGGAAGGCCTGAAGGTTGAAATCGAGCAGGGAAAAAAATATTTCACCAACGTGGGCAGTGTCGGGCAACCCCGGGACGGCGATCCCAGAGCTTCCTATTGCATCTATGACATGGGTGGCCAGCGGATGATCAACCGCAGGGTTGATTATGACCTCAAGGCTGCACAAGGAAAGATTCGTGATGCCGGCCTTCCCGAAATGCTGGCAGAGCGCCTTGAACTCGGCAAATAACACGATGCCCGGGCTTGCGAGGGAATTGAGTAATGCACGACGGCTGCTGGTGATCAAGCCGAGCTCGCTCGGCGATATCGTGCATGCCCTGCCGGCAGTTGCCTTGATCAAGTCGGCGATGCCCGGACTGGAAATCCGCTGGGTGGCCAACGAGGAATTTGCGCCGTTGCTGGAGGGCAATCCGGACCTGGATGAGGTGATCCCCTTTCCCAGGGCAAGGATGCGCGGTCCTTTGGCACCTTTCCGGTTTTTGAAGTGGTCAAGGATCCTGTCCCTGCCCGAGCCACCGGATTTGGTGATTGATTTCCAGGGATTGATGCGCAGCGGCCTGATGGCAAGCCGCTCAGGTGCTGCAAAGGTATTCGGTCTGAGTGATGCCCGGGAGTGTGCCGGGTTCTTTCACCATCAGCGCGTCGAGGTTGATGCGGATGCCCACGCAGTTGATCGCTACCTTGAGGTTGTGCGTGCCCTTGGTATCGAGCTTCCTGACGGGGATGACGGGCTTTGTTTCAAGTTGAACCTTGAGAAGCCGGAAAGCCCTCCCCCGGAAGGATTCGTGCTGTTGCATCCCTTTTCCCGAGGGACGGGAAAATCCCTCAGTGCGCAATCCGTTCTTGCCTTCTGTGAGGCCATGGGGAATTGCCCGGTGGTGTTGGTCGGGCGCGGAGGTCCCAAGCTTGATTGCCTGCCGGGTAATGCCCATGACTGGATCAATGCCACCAGCCTTGGGCAACTGGCATGGCTCATGGAAAGCGCCCTGTTCAACGTCAGCGTCGACAGTGGTCCCGCACACATGGCTGCCGCCCTTGGCGAGAACCTGCTGGCCATCCATGGCTGGTCGGATCCCCTGAAGGTCGGTCCTTACCGGAAGGCGGCCTGGGTGTGGAAATCAGGCCAGCTGTCCAGGGCCGGTGCAGTGGACCCTGCCGTGGCAAGGGGGCAGGGGAAATTGCCGGATATTGCGCAAATCAGGCAGATTGCCTCGCAGGTCAGGGAAATGGCCGGCTTATCCTGAACAGCGCCCATCCATCCCGCTGACTCCGGAATACCAATGAATCAAACCGGCCAAAGAAAGTTTATCGGCTGGCCGGGCATATTGCTTTGCGGCATTCCCCTGATCCACTACCTGTTCACGCTGCTCTTCTATGTTTGCTCCAGCATGTCACTGGGGCAATGGGCGGATACGATGGGCGGGGATGACCCGAAATCTTTCTTTGCAGGCATTCCTGCCTTTCTCAGCATCATCCTGATGATGCTCAGTTTTGCCGTTGCGCCACTGGTGGTTCTCGTGGGCCTGGTAAAGAAAAGGCTCGCTCTGTACCTTTCCTGCTACTTGATGTGCCTTGCCCTTGCCCTTGGCCTCTTCAGGCTTGTTACTCCATGGCTCGGCACCTGGATCATGGACTGAGGGCCTGCCTTGCGAAGGGCAAGATAATACAGGAGGCGCAAAGAGGCGGAGGAAGGGGTTCAGGGGTGCTTATTGCCCAAAGGTAAAGGCGCGCATCCTTGAATTATTCGGGGCCGAGAGCAGCAGGGGGTGGCTGTGGTCATCAATGAGGAGCAGGTTACGCGAGTCATCTCGGGTGAGTAACCCGCTTGCCGATGGCCAGATGGCTTCCAGTTCGCCCTTGCCATTGCCCTTGAGGAAAACGTTCAGCCCTGCATTCATGCGCCCGGTTTCCCGTTGAGGATGATAGAAGTTTTGCCCAATGACCACATCCAGGTGACCATCCCCGTCAAAGTCATGCATGACCGACCCGAAGGCGGGCGAAATCTGAGCGAGGACCGGAAGGGCCCGGGCCTGGAACTTTCCCTGCCCCATGTTGAGGATAAGCATTGAGGAGAGGGTGGTTGCCTTGAGCTCCAGAGTGCCCTCGTTTTTTGCGGGGGCGTAGATTTCATCAATGGTCGCAAGGGCAAAGTCGTGGAAGGTCGGGAATTTTTCCTGCAGGAAGGGCATGGCATGGGTTGAGCAGCTTTTGCCGCGCACCGGGTAGACTTTTCCTTCCGTGTGCTCCGCCTCGACCACGTTCATGTGGCCGTTGCCGAAATCCGCGGCGTAAAGCAGCGCCGGGTGTTTGACTGAGGCGTGGTATTTTGTGTTCAGTCCGAAGTTGGTTGCGATGAAGTCCGGGTCACCATCGCCGTCAATGTCGCCTGCGCTGATCCCGTTCCACCATCCGCTCAGGGATGCCATCCCGGTCCCTGAGTCTATATTGGTGAAGGTTCCGCCGGTGTTTTTCCACACGGATATGGGTCCCCATTCCATGCAGGTCACCAGGTCCATCCAGCCGTCGGCATCAATGTCGGAGAAGACAGCGCCGGTAATCATTCCCTCGGGTGCAAGGCCTGCTGATGTTGCGAGGGTAAACCGGCCGCCGTTATTGAGCAGGAGCCTGGAGACCGGTGGCATCGGGTAATTGCCGGGGACAAGTCGGGCACCGACGAACAGGTCGATGTCCCCGTCGCGGTCGATGTCGGCCGCGGCCACGCACGATCCACTTTCCCGCATCTTTGGCAGGGATCCTTCCGGCGCCAGCATGAATTTCCCTGAGCCCTGGTTCAGGTACAGGCGGTCCTGGTAGAGCGGGCTCTGCGTATCAGCGTGATTGCCGCCACTGACCACATAAATGTCCTCATCCCCGTCATTGTCCGCATCAAGGGCAACGGCAGCAATGTCCTCACTATGGCGGTAGTCAGTAAACGCCGTCCCTGCAGGTGCTGAGAGGAACTTCCCATCCTTGTGGCGGATGAAGAGCTCTCCTGCCGATCCTGCCGCCCCGCCGGCGAAGACATCCTCAAGGCCGTCGCCGTTGAAGTCCCCGGCACAAAGGGCGGGACCGAAGCGGGAAAGCTTGTTGGGCAGTAGCGGTTGAGTGGCGAAATCATCGACACGGTTCTCGACATGGGTGAAATCAAGGCCTGACCCGGAGGCTGGCAGTTCATTGAAAAGAACAGGGGAACCCTTATTGCTGAGGGGTTTTGCTGGCGGGGCACTCACGGGTGCGTTGGCGGGTTCGGAAATCCTGTAGTGGCGGCCTGTTGCAAGGTTTTTCAGGATTTGTTCTGCGCCGCTTGGCCAGAAGACGGTGAGCTTGAGTATTTCTGTGGAGGTGCCGAGACCGAAGTGGACCACGGGTTCACATCCGGAGGCGTAGCCGCGGGAACTGGTGAGAATGCGGGTGTGCTTGTCCATTGAGGTTTGAACCACAACCCTGGCACCAAGCCCGAACCGGTTACTTTTCTTGCCGACCAGGGAGACCAGGATACCTTCATTTTGCGGGCCGGATTCATTGCGCAGCAGCGTTACCGGCTCGTTCATGTTGTTGGTGATAATATCAAGGTCGCCGTCGCGGTCGATATCACAGAGCAGCCCGCCATGACTGACTGTTTCCTCAGTTAGCTTCCATGAGTCGTTGGCCGGTGCGAAGCGCAGGTCACCGAGGTTGCGGAATACAAGGTTCCTCTCCGGCAACCTTGGGGCATTACGTATTTCCTCGCGGATCTTCTCCTTGGAAACACCCATTTTATTCATCTTGATGGATCTTGCTGCAAGGTCGGCATCCTGGATGTTGCGCTCCATGCCGTTGGTGATGTAGACATCTTCAAGGCCGTCATTGTCGAGGTCGCCGAACATGGCACCCCAGGTCCAGTCGGTGCTGTCGAGGCCGGCAAAGAATTCCGCGGAGATGAACTTTCCGGCCCCGGTGTTGATGTGCAGGACATTGCGCATCTGCTGGCGTGGCTCCAGGTTGTCAAGGAACCATTGTGAGCGTTCCATCAGCCCCATCATGGTCTTTTGCTTGTAGTGCGTGGTGCTCGACATGTCCGTGGAAAGGTAGTCGATCCAGCCGTCATTGTTGATGTCTGCAAAGTCACTGCCCATCGAGTAGAATGAGGTGTAGGGCACCACCTCGCCGGTGACATCGCTGAAAGTGTCCCCGGTATTTAGATAGAGGTGATCCGGGGAGGAGAAATCATTGGAGACATAGAGGTCGGGCCACTGGTCATTGTTGATGTCGAACCAGACGGCTGCCAGCCCGTGGTCCCGCCCCGGGGATAACCCGCTTTTTGCATGGGGGACAGATCGCAGGATTGGCGGGGAACCCGGCTGCCCGCCGTCATTGCGCACGAGGACGTCCGGGCTGCCGAGCTCAACGAGGATATTTCCCTCATTATACTGGCAGTGTTCATCAAAGGGGGGAGGCACCCTGCGCTTGCCCGTGGCGGTGTCCTGGATGACCTCGATCTTGTGGTTGAAGAGCTCCTTGAAATCAAAGAGCCGGTTGGCTGTCACGTAGAGGTCGAGGTCACCGTCCCGGTCATAATCGGCAGGGGCTGCCATGGTTGGTGAGGCGTTCTGCGGGGCATAAAGGCTGAACCTTCCGCCGGTGAATTTCCCGTTGCCCGAATTGAGGTAGAATTCATTGGCGGCTCCCTTGTTGCAGACAAAAAGATCAAGGTCGCCGTCATTGTCGAGGTCAGCAAAGCAGGCGCCGCTGCCCCAGGCGTTGTGGTCCTCGATACCTGCGGCCATGGTGATGTCCTCGAATTTCCAGGGGGCAACCTGGCGATAGAGACGGTTGGGTCCGTCCTGGCAGACAAGGAAGAGATCCGGCCAGCCATCATTGTCGATGTCGCCGACAGTCAGGCCGGCACCGTTGAGCAGGTAGTTGCGGATGTTTTTGCGCTCGACATGGTTTTGGAAATCGATTCCCGTTTCCTGCTTGCCCAGCCGGGTAAAACGGGTGCCTTCCTCCCCCCTGCGCTCGGCAAGCGGGCGGAATGAGACTGCCTCCGAGAGGCGTTGCCACTCCGGTAATGTCACCGGGATGCGGATGATTTTTTTCTCCTCTTTTTTCCCCGAGCATGACCAGAGGCCGACCGTGATCAGGGCAATGCTGATGAGGGTGTGAATACGCATGTTGGACGGTCAGTTGCCGGTGCGGGGCAGGTAAAAAAAAGGCGCCTTAACAAAAGGCGCCTTTTTGGTCACAGGAAATAAAATGTTGCTTAGCGACGGCGACGCACCAGAGCCATGCCACAGCAGGCAAGCATTGCAAGGATACCAGTTGAGGGTTCCGGGATCGCGGCGGGTGTCACGCCAAGGGTGATCTGGTCAAACTGAATCCACCCGGCATCGCCACCATCTCCCTTGCTGTCCCCTCCGGTGCGGGTGATCTCAATGACATTTTCGCCGGCCACTGCGTTTACCGAGGCGGCTGTGAAATCAAGCTCCAGCAGGCTGTCCCCTTCAATTCCGGTCTGGTTCAGGATGTTGATGCCATTGAAAGTAATGCTGACATCGTGAGTTCCAAAGCCGGCTCCGCCGGCTCCAGCCGCGGCATCCCACCATCCACCGGCGATGAGATCAACGGTAAGGGTAAATTCATCACTACCTGTAATTCCTGCAGGTGTATTGAAGTGAATGCGGTTGGTCGGGTCGTTGTTTGCAATGGCCCGGTCAAAGTTTTTCAAGTCCTCGTCAGCCTGCACAACGCCAACGCCGTAAGTACCGGCAAAATAGTAATCATCGTCAAATACGGTGGCTGAACCGGGGCCTGGCTGCGATCCATTCTCCTGGGAGAATTCCGCCTGGGTGCCATCGTCTATGCCGAGGGTAAAGAGGTTTGCTGCCCTTGAGGTGGAAGTTGCCAACACCAAGATACCCAGAAGAGTCGCAAAAAGATGACTGAATTGAAGCTTCATTTTTAAAACAAAGAGGGGTTATTTTCTTAATTCTGCGAAATTTGCAGGCTTTGGACAAGCTTTTTGGATGACAAATCCCTGAATATGAGGTGATAAGCTCTAAATCTGGGCGTTTTTCTCCCCAAAATCCCCTCAGGGGCTTATTTTGATCAGGATCCTGGCGATCTGTGACAGGGTGGGCAGCCCCTTGGTGATCAGCAGGACCTGACCACCTTGGGTGGTCACCATAGAGGCGGGCAGGATATCAGCGGCCTCTCCGAGGGCATTGTGCATGGCCTTGCGCTCTGCGGCACTGATTCCGGGGAGCATCCGGTAACCCGGCCGGTATTTCTCGGCGTATGCCTGCCACTGGGCCGGTGTTTCCTTTTCATCGCCCGGCAGGCCGAACATGGCGAGCTGACCGGCAGGGAAGTGGCTGCGGATCCTGGCAAGCTGTGGCAGCTCCCTTTTACAGGCTTCACACCAGGTGGCACTGAGGGTAAAGAGCCGCAGGGGTGCCTCGGAAGTTGCGCCGGCCGGGGAGAAGACCGGCAAGCTTGTGTCTGCTGTTGCCGTGGTGCCTTGCCCGGGGGAATCCCCGGCGGCAATATACGGGGTAATGGTGAAGGGCTTATCGTTGCCAGAGCCGCGTTCCTCGTAAACGGTGATGAGTTTGCCTGCGGGCAGTGCCGGCAACTCCTGCGTTTTTCCTCCGGGCCAGCGGATGGTTGCGGAGTCGACTCCGTTTGCCTTGCCGATGCCAATGAGCAGGGTGTTGCTGTTCTGGGCACTGTAACCCTCGCCGCAGCGGTGCTCCTCGACAAAGGACCTGGCCCCGCAGTGCAGGGTAATGCGTGTGCCGTAACCGTCACGGTTTGAAAAGCCGGGCCTTGCCTGGTTGCTGCGGTTACCGCCGACAAGGCGCAGGGCAATAAAGTGGTTCTCTTCGGCGAGTGCCTCATTACGGAACAGGACAAGCTTCGGGGCGTTGGTGTTGACGGAGGCAATGTCGGTTTTGCCGTCGTGATTGTAGTCGAGGAGCACCACGCTCCTTCCATCACCCACATGGTCGGCACCCGAGAGCATGCTGATATCCGAGAATTGCCTGCCGTCCCGGTTGAGGAATAGCCGGTTGCGCTCCTTGCCACTGAGTGAGTCCTTTCCCCACCGGTCACTGTTGAGTTGTGTTGCCGCCCTGCGGGTGGTTTCCTTAAAGGCCTTTGATTGGTTCAGGGAGTTGCCCTTGCCGGGATCGGAGCGCACGACCGCGCGCCAGAAAATGCTTCACAAGTCCCTGTTGTTGGCGATTTCATCCGGCGCGGTGTAGAACCCGCTGGCCGAGTAAATGTCCAGCCAGCCGTCATTGTCTACATCGACAAACTGGGCACCGTATGCCCATCCGGCCTTGGCCACGTGCATGGTTCCGGGTTCGGTGCCGGCTAACTGGCTGAAGGTGACCCCGTTGTTTTGAAAGAGCAGGTTTCCCTGCGCAGAATGGGGCAGGCGCGGGTCGAGTCCCTCAATACTGCCGGTAATACGCCGGCCCGCCTTGCTGAACATGTTGGAAACGTAAAGGTCCAGCCGGCCGTCCCGGTTAAAGTCGCCCCATGAGGCTCCCATGCCGAAACCCTGCATGGCACTTCCTGCAAGCTCAGCGGAAACATCGACAAAGCGTGGCTTGCCGGGTGGAGTGCCGTTACCCTCGTTGCGATAGAGGTGATCGGGCGCGAAATCATTGCAGACATAGACGTCAGGGTCACCATCACCGTCAAAGTCACTCCACACGCTCTGGTAGGTGTTGTGCCACTCGGCGAGTTCCATGGTTTCTGGCGCGACCGAGAAACGGCCGTTGCCGCGGTTGGCCAGCAGCAGGTTCGGTGGTCCCAACCGGTTGACGTAGCGGTGCGAGGCGGGAAAACGCGCCAGGATTTCCTGCGCCATCTTTTCCGGGAAGAACTGCCTGGCCCACTTGTCGGGAGTGCCGCTTTTCTGCGGCGGGGCGTAGAGGCCGAGATAGACGTCCAGCAGCCCGTCCTGGTTATAGTCAACAGCGGAGATGGTTGAGACCAGGAAAGGCAGGGGCATTTTACCACAGGCCTCACTGGTACGGTCGATATAGCGCCCGTTCTCGTTTGCCAGATATATTGATCGTTCCAGGCTGCGGCCGATAAACACATCAGGATCACCGTCATTGTCGAAGTCGGCAAAGATGGCACAGTTACACAATCCGTTGATGTCGAGCCCGATTTCCCGGGCGACATCGGTGAAGGTGCCGTCCCTGTTGTTGCGCAGCATCTGGTTGGTTCCCCAGCGGCCCATCACGTAGAGGTCATCCCAGCCGTCATTGTCAAAGTCCACGACCGAGAGGCCCGGGTGCTGGAAGGTCGAGTCGAGGTCGAGGTAGTCGGCGTGGATTTGCTTGGTGACGGTAAACTTGTCCTTTGTAAATAGATCGATGAGGTTTTGCTCATGGCGGGATCGGCGTGCTTCTTGGTAGGATCGGGAATCAGGAAGTGCCTGCTTGAGCACCTCGCGGAATAGGGGCCGGGCGGTATCCTTCATGGTCAGAGGATCCTGCAGCCAGGCGCAGATTGTCCATGAGCTTCCTTCACGGCACCAGCTGATCTTTTGTGTGGTCTTGAGGGCAATTGCCCTGCCATTACGGTCGGCGGCGGATGCCTCAAAACCGACCTGCGCCTCAAAACGGTCCTTATCCTGTCGGTTGAATTCCCCGGATATGAAATAGAAGTGCGCATGTTTAAAATAGGCGATGTTTTCAAGCAGGCCACCCCACAGCCCGGAGGTCTCGTTGTCTTCCGGTTGCCAACGGGTAGATTCAAAGAGGGGATGGGAGTGGGACTTATCCCGGGAAAGGGATGCGCCGTTGATCTCAATATTTTCCGAGAAGATTGCCGACCGGGTCCTTGAAGTTGGCAGGGCAAGGTTCAATACACTGCCTGAGAGTTGCTCAAGCTGGGGTGTCAGCTCAAGGATCAGCTCCTCGACGGCCACCATGCGCTCGATTTTCCGGGTTTCGCTTTTTTCCGGCTGTGCGGAATGCGCGTTTTTTTTACTGCAGGCTGCCAGCCCACAGAGCAAAAGCAAAACGGTTGTGCCAAGCAGGCAATCTTTAACTGTTTTTTGCAAGGGGATAGTGTGTCCTCCCCGGGTTCATCAAGGCTGAAGGCGTTGTGCCCGCACAAAGAACGGGTCAGGTTCATTCCCTGTCAGCTGGATGATGTAGGTTGTGGTATCGCCTGCATCTGCAGAGACGCTATCGTCATACTCAAGCCAGGTTCCAAGATCGTTTGAGGTCTCGATCATGAAAAACTGACCTGCTGTTGAAGGGAAGGTCAGCGCGAGCTGGTTGAGGGTCTGGTCATAGCGGAAGTCGGTAATCAGGAAGGGTCCGATACCGCCGGTGGCCAAGGAAATGTCCGCTGCAATGTAGTCGAACTGGATCCATCCGGCATTGCCTCCATCTCCCTTGCTGTCGCCGCCGGTGCGCGTGATCTCAATAATGTTCTCTCCGGCAACCGCATCCACGTCAGCTGCACTGAAGGTCATGACTTCAACGGTGTCGGCTTCAATTCCCTCCTTCGTGAGGATGTTGTTGCCGTTGAAGTTAATACTGATGTCATGGGTTCCATAGCCCTCGCCACCGGCACCTGCTACCGCATCCCACCAGCCGCCGGCAATCAGGTCCACGGTAAGGCGTATGCCTGATGCGGGCAGGGACTGCTGTGCATCAAGGTTAAAATGGATACGGTTGGTGGGATCATTGGTTGCAATGGCCCGGTCAAGATTTTTCCAGATTTCATCCGCTTCAACAAGACCCACCGAATCCGGGTAGTTGCCGGCGAGGTAGAAGTCGTCATCAAAGGCGAAGGGTGAGCCCGGTGCGGGCTGCGAGCCGTTCTCCTGGCTGAATTCCGCCTGGGTGCCGTCATCCTCGCCGATCACCCAAAGCGGTGAATAGACAAGGGAGAATTCGACAGTGGCTGTTGAGATCTCGGTATCATCCTCCGGTGTGTTCGGGCGCGTGGCGGTGAGGGTATAGGTGGTGGTTGCCGTCGGGCTGACATCGATGAAGCCCCTGCCATCGGCGGTGATGGCGGTTACGTCACCGATATTGTTGTCAATGGAGACCGTCACGTCCGGGTTTGGGTCAACAGACCAGGTCAGGCGGGCCGTTGGTGCCTCGGGGGTTACTGTTGTCACGTTGCCGGCGAATGAGAGTGCGAGGTCCACGGTGACGGTGAGAGTGGCAGTCTCGGTTTCTCCACCACGTACCGAGGTCAGGGTGTAGGTGGTATTTGCTGTCGGCGCAATTTGCAGGCTGCCGACACCATTGATGGTCTGTGCGTCCACGTTGCCGATTCCCTGGTCAATGCTTACCTGGGCAGTCGGGTCAACCCGCCAGTCAAGGCTGATGGCCTGACCGGGCTGTATGAGTTCTTTACTGGCGCTGAATGCGGAAATCGGGTCGGTCAGGGGCACGGCACTGATGTCGGACTCAAGGCTCAGGTAGTCGAACTGGATCCATCCGGCATTGCCTCCATCGCCCTTGCTGTCACCGCCGGTGCGGGTGATTTCAATGATATTTGCGCCCTCGTTTGCACCGACATCATCACCGGAGAATTCCAGTTCCACCGTGGTATCGGCAACGATGCCCGACTGACTATAGATATTGGTGCCGTTGAAGTCGACGCTCACATCATGGGTTCCGTAACCTTCACCACCTGCTGCGGCCACAGCATCCCACCATCCGCCGGCTTGAAGGTCAACAGTGAGGCGCAATTGGCTTTCAGGAGCAGCTTCCAGGGCGCCGAGGTTAAAGTGAATCCGGTTGGCGGGATCATTGTTTGCAATGGCCCGGTCAAAATTCTTCAAGTTTTCGTCTGCCTCGACAACACCTACCGGGTCCGGGTAGGTGCCGGCGAGGTAGAAGTCATCATCAAAGACGGTGGGTGAGCCCGGGGCAGATTGGGGACCATTCTCCTGGCTGAATTCCGCCTGGCTTGCGTCATCGGCTCCAATGCGCCAAAGTTCGGCGTAAGCTTCAAAAGAAATGCTGACCGTGGCTGTTTCCGAGCCGTCGGCATCGGTTGCTGTCAAGGTGTAGGTGGTTGATTCGGATATCCTTATCTCGATACTGCCACTGCCGTTGCTGGTAAGGGCGGTGACATCCCCGATGTCATTATCAATGGAGAGTTTGATTGCCGGGTCGGGATTGACTTGCCAGGAAAGGGTTGCTGTTGGCGAGGTGCCAGAAACCACGTCCTTATTCGAGGTAAAGGTCTGGATGATGGCAGGATCGGCTGCGGGATTGGATTCCAGGGTGATGTAGTCAAACTGGATCCAGCCGGCGTTACCTCCATCTCCCTTGCTGTCGCCGCCGGTGCGCGTGATCTCGATGACGTTTTCCCCTGCCACTGCGTTAACCGATGCCGGGCTGAAGGTCACTTCAGAGAACGTGTCAGCTACAATACCGTCCTGTGTCAGGATATTCGTGCCATTAAAGTTGATGCTGACGTCATGAGTTCCAAAAGTGCCGCCGCCGGCACCGGCCACGGCATCCCACCAACCGCCGGCAAAGAGGTCAACAGTCAGCGTGAGTTCCTGATTGATGATGTCGGCATCTGCCAGGTTAAAGTGAATACGGTTGGTGGGGTCACCATTGGTGATGGCACGGTCAAAGTTCTTCCAGTCCTCATCAACAGCCACAACACCGATGCCATAGGTGCCGGCAAAGTAGTAGTCATCATCGAAGACATCAGCCGCCCCGGGAGCGGGCTGCGTCCCGTTTTCCTGGGAAAATTCCCCGGTTGCCCCGTCATCATTGCCGAGGGTGAAAATGTTTGCCGCCTCGGAGGAAACAGGAAGGGCGATAGTCAGCGCCAATGCTGCGGCTAAAAGTAAATTAAGGTAATTCATGATTTCGTGCCTTTGGATATTCTCCACCCGGAAAATGGATATTCAGAATTTTTTCTTCGTGGGTATCAAGAATGTAGGGTCTTTGATCTTGCTTGACCAGTTTTTTCCCCTAGCCTTGTCCGCTAGTCGTTCAGGCCAAGTGCCTTACCTGCAGTGGTCCCGATTTCCTCGCGCAGGGAACGGATAGAGCGTCGCTCAAAGGGATGGTTGCGATTGCTGAGCAAAATCAGGAAACTTTCGGACGCCGGGTGAATCCATATGGACCCGCCGGTCCAGCCGGTGTGCCCGAAGGAATGATTTGGCGGCGGGGTTTTCGAGCTGGAGAAGGGCGTCTCGATATCCCAGCCCAGTCCCCGCTTGACTTTGTGGCGCGCAGGCAAGGTCTGTATGGAGGCCATCCTCTTCACGGTTGCTGCGGATAAAATCCTGACTTTTCCCAGGGTGCCGCCCCTGGTGACCATGCGGCAAAAGCGGGCGAGGTCAGGTGCGGTGGTGAACATTCCGGCATGCCCTGCAATGCCTCTCATCGCACGGGCACCCGGATCGTGCACAATACCCTGCAGAAGGACACCTTTCTCCCGGGTGGTGGGTGCTGCCCGTGGATAGGCGGATGGATGGAGTACAAAACCGGTATTACGCATGCCAAGCGGCTCGAAGACTTCCTCCCTGGCAAACTGCTTGAGGGACTTGCCGGAAAGGCGGCGCACAATTTCCCCCAGCAGGATAAAGTTGACGTCACTGTAGCGGTATTTTTCACCCGGTTTGGCACGTGGTTCCAGGCCCGTGGCCAGCCTGATTCCCGTGGCATAGCCGCTCCATGCCGGCTCGCGGGGCAGGATCGGCGGCAAACCGGAGGTGTGGGTGAGCAGGTGATGGATAGTGATGCCGCTTTTTGCAGGCACGGAAAATTCCCTGATGTGTTTGCCCACCGGGTCGCCGAGTTTCAATTTCCCCCGTTCCATGAGTATCATGATGCACGTGGTGGTGGCTACCACCTTGGTGAGGGATGCCGCATCAAAGATGGTCGCCTTTTCCATCGGCCTGGGGGCCGGGACAATATTTCGGTTGCCATAGGACTGGTGATAAAACCGGGCTTTTTGCTCCAGCCATATCACGGCACCGGGAATTCTCTGATTCTTTATGGCCTCGCTGATGATCATGTCGATGGCCTTGATCGTCTCGGGCCCGGCTACCGGGTCCGGTGTTGCCACGGGTTGTTTCTCCGCCATGCCCGGCAGCAGGGAAGCCAGGAATACTGAACATGTGAAGATGATCCGTGGTGAGCGCATTGTCTTTCAGGGGCATCCTACTCCGTTGCTCTGAATGAAACGAGTGGAAAACAAGGGCAGCAGAACTGGGCTCCGTGTCACGGAGCATTTCAGCAGGCTGCTTTATGGCAGGGTCCCCGCCGGCTCGAGCTCAGGCTCGGGATCGGGAAGCGGGCTTGCCTTCCACCGGTCAAGGACAGTGAGCCTGCCCATTCGTTCCCTGACATCTTCCATGGCCTGCTCGAGGATTTCACCAATTTCCCGGTTCCCGAGAATGGTCTTGATTACTTCCGGTAATTCCTTGGCTATAATGGTTTCGTGCTCATTGAACATGAGCACGACCTTTTTCTTGAGCTCGCCCTCGGGATCCCCAATGCTTTCCATGCGCCCTGCGAGTTGCTCAAACCGGGTCACGATGTCATCGAGTTTCAGGGCGGCTGCCTTGGCTCCGGCCGTGTCCTTGGCACTGGCCAGGGTATCGGAAAACTCCCGCGCCAGAGCGGTTGCCTCCGCGGCAAGGCTTTCATGGGTATCTTTTTTCCTGTCGGGTGAGGGGTTCGCGGAGGATGAGGTTTTTTTCTGGCAACCTAACAGGGCGAGACCGCACAGAGAAACCAGTGCGGTCAGTGCCAGGCACGGAAACCTTGTTGTCAGGATGGTCATCAGGAAGAGCGGGCGTTGGATGGCGAATGCAGTGCGCACTTGCCCATGTGATGTCCATGACCATGCAGGCAGAGCGGAAGGCAGCAAGCGGAAACCCTCCGGAAATGGTATTTGGGCAATAGTTGCCGATTTTACTTCCCTTGGCCACGGGACAGGACAAGATTCTGTTGTGGCAGCAAAGAACAAGGCCGCCGGCAGGCGTGCGGAAAACATTATGGCCTTTGTCGGCAGTGATGAAGCAAGGCTTAAGGAGGCGGCACTGAAGTGTTTCCGCAACATGGTGGCGCCGGAGGACGTGGAATTTGGTGCCGAGATCATTGACGGCATTGCCGACAATGCGGAAGGCGCGGTAAAGATTGTCCAGCAGACAATAGGCGCATTGCAGACCCTGCCTTTTTTCGGCACTGACAAGGTTGTATGGCTAAAGGGTGCGACACTGTTTGCTGATAACCAGACCGGCAAGGCCGCCTCGGTGCTGGATGCAGCCCAGGCGCTGGCTGAGGTGCTGGAGGCAGGGTTGCCTGAAGGCGTGCAGTTTCTGGTCAGTGCCCCGTCAATTGACAAGAGGCGCGCATTCTACAAGAAGCTTTCCAAGCTTGGCAAAGTAGAGGTTTTTGACCGTCCTGATCTCAGTCGCGAGGGGTGGCAGGACAGGGTTAAGCAATATGTGCGGCAGCTGGCAGGGGAGCGGAAACTTGCCTTTGATGAGGAAGCCCTGGAACTTTTTGTCATGCTCGCCGGCGATGATTCCGCGCAGATTGCCAATGAACTGGAAAAAATCGACCTGTTTCTTGCCGGCGATGAGCGCAGGGTGAATGTTGACCATGTTCGCAGGCAGGTGGCATTGACCCGTGCCGGAGTGGTTTTCGAGCTGGGAAACAACATTGCAAAAAGAAATCTCGCCGCGGCTCTCGAGACTATCGATCATTTGCTTTACCAGGGGGAGAACGCGATCGGTATCCTCCTTGCGGCCGTGGCGCCGACACTGCGCCGGTTGCTGATGGCAAAGGAGCTTTCAGAGCGGCATGGAATCAGGGGAACGGGAAATTTCAATTCCTACCAGGCTGAGGTTAATCGTCTTCCTGCAGAGGCCACTGCCCATCTGCCGCGCAAAAAGGACGGCACAATAAGCGCTTATCCGGTATTTTTGGCCCATTCCGAGGCGCGCCGTTTCTCATCAGCGGACTTGCGTAACGGGTTAGCTGACTGCCTGGTGGCCAATCGTGCGCTGGTTACCAGCGGCCTGGATCACCGGCTGATCCTCGAGCGACTCGTTGTGCGCCTGCTTGCAAAGGCGGCTTAATACTTTTCATTGTTAGCGTTTCACCTTTCCCAATCCATTCTATGCACCTGATAGCCCTTGCCATTATCATCGGAGCGCTGGCTGCCCTGCTCGGTTCCCTGCTGGGGGTCGGGGGTGGCATCATCATGGTCCCGGCATTCAAGGCGATGGGCCTCACCATGCAGCAGGCAATCGGCACCTCGCTTGCGGTGATGGTTGTGACTGCCGCGGTGTCATCGATGAAATATGCCCACAGTGGCTTTATTCACTGGGGGATAGCCGGAGCGGCGGCGGCGGCGGCGGTGGTGGCCGCCTATTTCGGGACCGAGCTGATGGAGAAGCTTTCTGCCCAGCAGCTTAAGTCGGTTTTTGGCATTTTCCTGATTGCTGTCGGGGTTTACATGCTGTTTTTCCAGAAGGCGGCGGCATCCTGATGGCGCATTACCCCGGGGTTTATTCGTTGCTGTCCTGCAGGCCCCGGACCAGCGCCTTTACCCGCTGTGCTTGCCAGATATCGGCGAACATCACGTCAATGGAGTCGCCGGCACAGGAAAACTCGATCGTGCCGATGCCGAGTAGGCCAGTGAGGCCCCTTTGCCGAACATTGATGATGCGGATATCCTCTATCAGGACTTCGTTTGAACTTTTTGCGATGAGTCCCCATATCAATTCCACCCTTCTCGGGGTCACCGTATAAAGGCAGGTGCTGCGCACGATGAGCAGGCCGATGAGCACTGTCGTGGAAACGGAAAAGCCCCCGATGAAATACCAGATGTCATCGGGTCCGCGATACAGGCCGAAGAGAATCCCTGCAACGATAATGAGCAGTGATTTCCAGTAACGCAGGATTGTGGGGTGACACCTTAGAAGCAGGGCATCACGAGGTGGCAAATGATCATCACTGTTGACCGGCTGCTCCTCCTCGATGGCGCCGACAGCTTTTCCATCCTCCTCCTCGGGAACCGTCTCAAAAAGTTCATCGAGCATTACCATCCGGCCAGTCTGCGCATCCTCACACTCGTGGGAAAAAGTGATGACCTTGTCCTCAAGCATTCGCTCTATCTGCTGGGAGGAATAGGGGCCGCTACGCTTGCCATCCTCCCAGATATAGAAATTCTCAGGCATTTCCTTGCTGTTTAGGGACTCGATTCACTGTTGACCGGCGGCAGGAGATCTTCACGGGCAAGCAGTGCGTCGATGGGTTGTTGTGGTTGGCGGTTTAGTTCAGCCAGGAAAGGGGTGATGCGGTCCATTTCCACAATAGCGGTGCGTACCAGACTGGTGATAACCCCCTTGTCAACAGACCCTCCGGAAAAGACATTGCTGATGCGGAAGAATACCTCGCCGGTTTCAATGTTGGCTTCAAAGTTGCCAACGTTGAGCGTCAGGTTGGTTCGCATCAGTGCATCCCATACAGGCAACCGGGATGCCGGTTTTATACGGAAGGAAAGCTGTGCCATGATCGAGGCGGTTGAAAGTTCCTCGAATGCCTGGACGTGCATCGCCACCTTGGCGTGGTATGCCTCAAACTCGCATTCGATCACCGGCTGCTGCTCCACTTTCCGGTATTGCCAACCGGCGGCATCGAAGGCGGCTTCGATCTGGCTGATCAGTGTTTCCTTCACTGTTAGCGCTTATCAGGAAAGCACGTCCTCGAGACTTCCCGTGCTGTCAGCAAAGGATTCTGCCTTCACGCCCATGCGTTCCTGTATGGTGACAAAAAGGTTGGATAGGGGGACATTATTATCAAACCTCAGGTATTGCCCGTGCTTATAGCCCATGTTTTTGCCTCCAGCTAAAATCAATGGGTAATTATTATTGTTATGGGTCTTGCTGTTGCTGCTCCCGTAAAAGATGCAGGTGTTATCCAGGACTGAGCCATTACCTTCCTTCATTTCACTCAAGCGCTTGAGCAGGTACGCAAGGCACTGGGTCTGGTAACGGTCCCATTTGCCTCTGTTTTCAGCACCTGGTCCCCCCTTGCCGGCGCCATGAGCCAGTCCGTGGGCATCTTTCTTGAACCCAAGAAGTGTTGGGAACTTGTTGGCGATTGAGATTGCACCATGCATACTCGCCAACTGGTAGGTGACAAAGCGCGTGGAATCAGTCTGGAAAGCCAGAGCAATCAGGTCGAGCATGGTGTAAATCAGCTTGCCCGGGGTCTCGTTGTCCGCCTCAAGAGTGAGCCCCTCGGCATTCACTTTGGGTCGCGGGACGTCCAGCCATTGGGCTGAGCGCTCCACATCCTGTTCAATTTCTCGCACCGAGGTCAGGTATTGATCCAGTTTGCCCTGGTCCGCCTTGCCCAGTTTACGATGCATGGCTTTCGCCTCCTCAAGCAGCAGGTCCAGGTGGCTGCCTGTCCGGGTCAGCCCCTGCCTTTGGGCCTCGATGGAATCACCATTCAGTCCGAAAAGGCGTTCAAAAACAACGGCAGGACGGTTAAAGGAGGGAATGGGTTGGCCGGTAATTGAGTAGGAAAGCGTATTTGCCCTGGTGGGCATCCCGACACCACCATCGGAGGAGAGCACCAGACTGCTGAAGCGTGTGCTCGTACCTAGCCTGTGCGTGTGAGCCATAAATTGGTCGAGGGAAATTGAATTTTTGAGCCCGGTTGCTCTCAAGCTCATTTCCTCGCCGGTGAGGAAGGTGTCTCCACTATCATGGCCGCCGATTCGACGCACCTTGGGATGGGAGAGCCCACCCAGCACGGTGACCTGGTCGCGCAAAGGCTCCAGGGGCTCGAGGGATTTGTTGAACGTGAAATCCCTTCCCTTTCCCTTGGGAAACCAATGCCATTGTCCATATTCTCCATCTTGTCTGGGTAAGCTCACGCCATAGGGGAAATAGATCGAACAGAACCTCTTGGGTGGTGATTGATCCTGAGCACCCATCAGGGATTCCATCCATGGCAACGCGAGCGAAATTCCTGTCGCCTTGAGCATTGCCCTGCGATTCAACTGAAATGCGTCCTGATTCATCATAAAGGCCTCGAAATAACCGTGACAAAATACATCTTAATACCTCTTACCGCGATAAAAAAGGCCCACTCATCACAATATTTTCCATTAATCCGGAAAGTCGGTATTTGTCTTTTGCGAACTTGCTGCTCAGCTCTTCAACCAAAGGTTCGTCGGCAAGTTTCAAGGAGCGGCCCAAAGCGTAGGTAAGTAATTTAGAGACCAATGCCTTGGCAAATTGATCGCGCCTTTCATTGAGCAGATACTTTTGGAGATCCGCCAGCCCTGAGATTTCATAATTTCCCGGCAGAGTGGTTTCAGCAGAAACAGGTTTTCGGCCGCGTCGGGACCTTTGCGTCCGCAGTCCAATTGCATCATACTGCTCAAGGGCAATTCCCCACGGGTCAATGCCCCGGTGGCAATCTGCACAAGCTTCTTTTTTTCGATGAGCAGCGAGCTGTTCTCGCACGGAAAGCTTCTCAAAGTTAGGCACACTGTTTTCCACGCTGGGAACATCGGGTGGAGGAGGATTGGGCGGGTCATGAAGCAGCCGTTCTCTAATCCATACCGCCCGCTTGATTGGGTGAGAATCAACTCCATCTGACCCTGCCAGAAGAGTGGAGGCATGGCCGAGCACGCCACCCGGCCTATCTGTTCCCCGAAGGGAAACGCGTTCAAAGTTCTGGGATTTAGGACCAGTCAGTCCATAATGCTTGGCTAAAGATGCGTTCAGCATGGTGAAGTCCGCGTCGAGAAACTGCAGGGCTGAAGTGTTGCTGCGCAGGATCTCCCTGAAGAAAGCCTGGGTTTCACCCACCATGTCCGGCTTCAGGCGATTATCAAAATTTCCAAAATACCGGGGATTAATAGCCACCCTGTCAACTCCCTCGAGATCCAGCCACTGGCCACAAAACTCCTTGGCGAATCGATCGGACTTTGAATCCTTTAACATTCGTTCAAACTGTTTTTGCAACACAGAGCCTTTCAGGAGGGTGCCGGAATCAGCCAGAGCGGAAAGTTCCTCATCGGGCATCGAGCTCCAAAGAAAATAGGATAGTCGTGCGGCCAACTCATGGGCGTTGAGCTTTCTTGGTTTCTCGAGCTTGAAAGGTTCACTTAGATACAGGAAGTGAGGGGAAGACAAGGCGACGGAAAAAGTCTCCTTGAGTGCCGAAAGGGGCGATTTTGTTTGCTTCCGGACGACCTCGTAGTGAGCCAGCCATTTGCTTTTTTCTTCTTCACTGGCCGGACGTCTCCAGGCTCGACGCAGAAATCGGCTCAATATATTTTTTAAGTCCTTTTGATCAGCCAGGTCTTCGCCTTCATGAATGATTCTTCGGTGTAGGGGGGGAGGCCAGGACGGATAGTCATGGCGGACGAACTCTACGGACTCGATGATGATGTTTGGGAAATCAGGATCTTCCGGGAAGACCTTGATCTTCTTTTTTTGGACCTTGCCTTTATTATTTTTAACCTCAATGACCTTGTTGACTGCCTTGGGTGCTGGTTCTCCGTCATAGAGGGCATTTTGCAAGGCGATAATGCCGTCCACTTTGTTATCCGGCACATGCGCTTCCGGTTGGGGAAAGAACTCGGGCCAACCGGATATATCGTAATACTCCGGAGTGCTTGAGGTAACTGCAATTTTTCCGGTGTCGCCCATGATGTTCAGGGTTAGTCCGGAAACGAAATATCCATATTGAGCAGAGAGGATGGGTGCGGGCTGGTTGGGCTTTCGGTCCGTGTAGGCCTTTACCCGAATACTGAACCTGCCTGTCCGGGGCAGGCGCTTGAAGGAACCATGCCAAAAGTTCACTCGACCCAGGCGCTGCGAAGAATCGCCGGAGAAACGTTTGCTATTGGGGCCTTTCATGCCGCCTTTGTTGCGGCTTATTTTGATGCTTTCTCTCTGCTCCTGTTCTCCGTCCAAGAGAATAAAGTCCATGGCTTTTCTGGCGGTTTTGAGATAATTCTCCATCTGCAGGGAGGTCATGCCCAGGGAGGCGCCATTGTTTTTGAAACCCTCGGGGGAGCGGGCGTCGGAAGGGAACTCGCCACTGTAATCCATCTGCAGTCCGAGCAGATCCGTCATGGTGTATTGATATTCCACCCGGTTGAGACGTCGCAGCACGACTTGTTCTCTGTTGCCTTGCCGTGCCTTGGCAGCTTTTTTCAACTCCACGGTCAGCCAGTCAACCAGTTTACGGCGGTCGCTGGCAGCGAGTTGCGGCTCGTCTTCTGGTGGCATTTCCCCGAGGTTGATCTTATTTAAGGCGTCGTGCCAGCGCTCAGCTGCGTTGCCCGTCACGATATCCGGGTCAAGGGTGTCAAGCCTGAGGTCTCCCTTCTGTTTTTTCTGGCCATGGCATCCAAAGCAATGTTGTTGCAATATCGGCAGAACTTCTTCGTCAAAGACACCCTGACCGATTGCCGTGGCTGGCAGCAGTAACACGGTGACGAGGGCCAGTTTGATCATGATGAGAAATGTTGCAGGATGCTTTGGTTGACGAAGAAAACAGCCGCCTTTAATCAGGTAACTCCACAATGGTGATGTTTCTCAACTTGACCGCGGCACCGTGACCACAGAAACAGATGTGTCCGCTGCGTCTCTTGACCCCCTTGTGTCGTGGGTTTTTCTTTTCCAGTTCATCGAGGTTGGCCTCGGTGATGATGGTGCCGTTTAACTCGACGATGACACGCGGACCGTTTACGGTCACCTTCTGCCGGTTCCATTTTCCGACAGGCTTGAGGAAGCCGCGCTTGGCAGCTTTCAGTTTGTAGATGGACCCGTGGTATTGCGTGTCCTTCAGCTTGGCATATTTCGGGTGGCTGTTGTCCAGGATTTGCAGCTCCATGCCTGCTGAAGATGGCCCCCCGCTTCCAGGGTAGTGTATACCCAGTCCGTTGTTGCCGTGAGGCGGCAGAAGGAATTCAAACTCGAAGACATAGTTGCGGTATTGCTTCTTGGTGACGAGGTTCTTGCCACGACTGATAAGGATCCCGTCCTTGACCTCGTAGGCGGCACCTGTCCAGCCGGTGAGGTCCTTGCCGTTGAACAGGCTGACGGTCTGCTGGGCGCTTGAGGACGCGGCAATGGCCAGTGAAATGACGATGAGAAGGAGTTTCATTATCTGCCTCTGAGTATAATTTGGATGGTGAGGTGTGTCTCCAATCCTTCTTTAACCCATGGAGTGGGTAAATTGGTCGGGGTGATAGGATTCGAACCTACGGCTTCCTGCTCCCAAAGCAGGCGCTCTGACCAAGCTGAGCTACACCCCGTTTTTGCCTGAGCGATCCCTACAGTTCCTGATTCCGTGAGGGTTTCAAGTTGTAAATCGCCATTGCGCGACTATCTCATGTATCTTTATAAGCAATGGCTGAAGATAAACAACGCAAGACTCTAGAGGATAGGGACCAGATGTCAGATCTGGAACGCCTGCGTCATTCCACTGCTCACGTGCTGGCCACGGCTATCGCCAAGCTTTGGCCTGACGCACAGTTTGCCGCCGGTCCCCCGGTTGAGAACGGGTTTTACTATGATGTTGAGCTCAGTCACCGGATTTCGCCTGAGGATTTTGAGGCGATTGAGGCGGAAATGACCAGGGTGGTGAAGGAGAACCAGACCTTTGAGAGGATATCGGTCTCACGGGATGAGGCACTTGCGCTCGCCCAAAGCGGCCGCCTTGCCGCTCTCGGGGAGCGGGATGGTCCATCGACGTTCAAGATCGACCTGCTGAATGACATTCCGGAGGATGAGGAAATTTCAATCTATAAAAATGGTGACTTCTGGGACCTGTGCGCCGGCCCGCATGTGCCCCGCACAGGCAATTGCAAGGCGTTCAAGTTGATGTCTGTGGCCAGTGCCTTCTACAAGGGGGATGCCAACAACCCGCAGTTGCAGCGCGTCTACGGCACTGCCTTCAAGAACAAGACCCAGCTGGGCGAACATCTTGAACAACTTGAGGAGGCAAAGAAACGTGACCACCGCAAGATCGGCCGCGATCTCGGCCTGTTTCATTTTGATGAGTCCGTCGGGCAGGGGCTCGTCCTCTGGAAACCCAAGGGTGCCATCATACGCAATGAGCTGCAGAAATTTATCAGCAGTGAACTGGACAGGTGTGGATATAGCCAGGTATACACTCCCCATATCGGCAAGCTGGGGCTTTACCGGACCAGTGGTCATTTTCCCTATTATGAGGAGAGCCAGTTTCAGCCCGTGGTGGACCGCGAGGCGATGATCAAGCTTGCTGATGAGGGTTGCTCCTGCGGTGAGCTTACCAACCGGCTGAAGTCGGGAGAGGTTGAAGGCTTCCTGCTCAAGCCGATGAATTGTCCGCATCATATCAAGATCTACGCCAGTGAGCACCACAGTTATCGTGATTTGCCGGTGCGCCTTGCGGAGTTCGGCACCGTTTATCGATGGGAGAAATCCGGTGAACTGGGGGGACTGACACGGGTGCGTTCCTTTACCCAGGATGATGCCCACCTGTTTTGCACCGATGAGCAGGTGCAACCGGAAATCATCGGCTGCCTGGAACTGGTCAAGGTTGTCCTCACTACGCTTGGCATTGGTGACTACCGGGTGCGTGTTGGTTTACGGGATCCTGATTCCAGTAAATATGTCGGCGATCCCGGGAACTGGGACCGTGCCGAGGAAGCACTCCGCCAGGCGGCAAGCACCCTGGAGGTGCCATTTACCGAGGAGGCAGGGGAGGCGGCCTTCTACGGACCGAAGATTGATTTCGTGGTCAAGGATGTCATTGGTCGCGAGTGGCAACTCGGCACCGTCCAGGTTGACTATAACCTGCCGGAGCGCTTTGACTTGAGTTATGTCGGTGCGGACAACAAGCCTCACAGGCCTGTCATGATTCACCGTGCCCCTTTCGGTTCACTCGAGCGCTTCGTGGCTGTTCTCATTGAGCATTTTGAGGGGGCATTCCCGACCTGGCTGGCGCCGCAACAAGTGCGGGTGCTGCCGATTTCCGAGAAATTTGAGTCAGCTGCACAAAAGCACCTTGATATGCTGCTGGAAGCAGGTGCCAGGGCCACAATGGATAATTCAGCGGAAAAAATAGGTGCTAAAATTCGTCTTGCCCAAATCGACAAGATTCCATATATGTTAATTGTAGGTGCTAAAGAAGTTGAATCCGAAACCATATCAGTGCGTCATCGCAGCCGCGGTGACCTTGGAGCGTTGTGCCCCGGGGATTTCCTCGAGCAATTCCTCAATGAAGTCCGCACCCGGGCACTCTAGGTAGAGTGTTCTGTCCCCAGCCCTGATGTCACCTTATTATTCACCCGCCCCGATTGACTCCGTAACCGGATCAATTGCGCGTATTCATATGAGTCGAACTGGAGGGCATAGTTATCGCTAGGCCGAGGAAGAAGCCTTATCGCGGTCGGAGGCAACGTGATCGTGTTAATGAGCGGATTCGAGCACCCAAGGTGCGCGTTGTCCATGGGGATGCGCAGCTTGGCGTGATGAATACGCAGGAGGCGATCCGGCTTGCCAAGCAACGCGGCATGGACCTGGTCGAGGTCTCCTCAAATGCGCGTCCGCCGGTGTGCAAGATTGTTGATTACGGGAAATACAAATACGACCAGAAGAAGCTCAAGAAGGACGTCCCGAAGAAGTTAAGCCGCCTCAAGGAGGTGAAGTTCCGGGTGGGCATTGATCCCAACGACTACAAGATGAAGGTTACCCGTGCCGAGGGTTTTCTCGTGCACCAGGGCAAGGTCCGTATCCAGTTGATGTTCCGTGGACGGCAGATGGCGCACAAGGAGATCGGGTTTGAACTCATGCAGGAGATCAAGGAGGACCTTTCAGGAGTTGCTCATATTGACATGGAGCCCAAGCTTGCCGGGCGGCATATCACGATGATGCTCTCCCCCTTGCCCAAGCATCTCCAGAAGCCGAAATTCAAGGTTCATGAGGAACCGCCGGAGGATGCTGATGATGAGGATGATGAGGATGATGATGAGGATGATGAGGACATCGAGGTGCGCTCAAAGCCCAATGAAGATCACCATCACCTCGAGGTTGAGGAGGAAATTGAGCACCTCGAGTCCGATGACGGCCGTCCCAAGCTGAAGCGGGGCAATTAACGCGCCTTTTGGGCTTCTGGCATTTCCATGGGAGCACTTCCTCACCTGCTTCTTTTTGATATTGACGGTACCCTTCTGAACACGGGAGGTGCCGGGATGCGGGCATTTGGCTCGGCTTTTGAGCACCTCTATCCTGATGAAGTGAAAGGCCGTGGTGGTGTCCCGGATATTGATTTCGCGGGCAGCACGGATTCCGGGATCGTGATGGGCATGTTTGCGCAGCTTGGAATTGTCGACAGCCAGACGGAACGTGAGCGTTTCTATGAAACCTACCTTGGTTTGTTGAAGGCCAACATGGACAGCCCCTCAGGCAATGGGTCATTGCTGGAGGGGGTGGCTGAACTGCTTGAGAGGCTCAAAGGGCGTTACCGTGAGAGAAAGGTATTGCCGGGACTGTTGACCGGTAATATTGCCGCCGGAGCAAGGGTGAAGACGGATTACTACGGGGTAAGCGAAAACTTCCATTTCGGGGCATACGGCGATGATCATCACGATCGGAACCAGTTAGGCCCGGTTGCCGTGCGGCGTGCATCTGAATTTTTTGGCCGGGACCTCTCCCTGGCACCGGTTACCGTGATAGGTGACACGGTGAAGGACATCCGTTGTGCCCGGGCATTCGGGGCACGTGTATTGGCAGTTGCCACAGGCTCAGTATCCTTGCATGAGCTTTCCGGCCATGAACCGGATATCCTTCTTGAGAGCCTTGGGGATGTTGCCGGCGTGCTTGCTCAGTTGCAGCTCTCCTGAGGCTGTAAATTGACCTGAATTGCTTTTTCCCGAGGCTGCTGCCACGGATTGATGAATGCCAGGAAGGTGCTGACCATCACGATGCTGAAAATGCCAAGGTTTACTCCGAGCACGGCGATGCCAAGGTGGAACCCGATCCCGAGAAACAAACCGATCCTGCGGGTCCTTGGAATCCACAGCAGGACGGGTATGGCAAGTTCCACCAACAGGGTCATGTAGGTCATCATGTCCAGTAATCCCTGCCAGTTGACAACCCATGAACCGGGGAAACGGCTGTGATGGGAAAGCATGAAGTAGGTCATGAAATCGCCGGTTTGCCAGAAGTAGTTATCGATTTTCAGCAGGACTGTTTGCCAGTAAATGACAAAAACCTGCAACTGGATCAGGATGAGCCCGTATCGTGGCACGGATTGGGCTTCCGGTAAGGTGCCTTTTTTCAGCAGGAGGTTCCAGGGTGTCCAAGTATTCCCAAGCGGACTGAATAAGAGGATAAAACTCAGGTTAATCAGTATGTAATCCCAGCCGGACGCCGAAATAGGCGCGCGCTGCATCACCGATAGCAGGAACACAAAAACGATTGCCATCATTGGCCGGGCCAATTTTCCCCAGGCAAGCAGGATGGTTGCAGATGCCGCCACCAGGAAACCGAGCGTAACGGCAAACGGGGTGGCAACTATTGCAAATACCGAGATGGAGAACCCGGGGCTGGAGCCTGAGGCCACCAGCGGGTCAATCATGCCGTCGTTGCACAGCAGGGCGATACGGTATGGCCACAGGTGGACAATGTGGAGAAGGGTCACGGCGGCAAAGGCCATGCGCAGAAGGGCATAGCGGCGGCTGTCGACCGGCCTGAGCCAGATCATGCTGCAGAGTTCAACTGGCGCCATCATTTTCTATAGGAAAGGGGCCAAACACATTCTTTTGCTCGATCGCAGCCTTGCCGCTTTTACGGATGCGTTCCAGGAGGCGGGACATTTCCTGACGGGTGTTTTGAGGATGCGTGTTCTCAACCTTGAGGTGAATACTGAATTCAACAAGGTCGGGATTTGCTTTGCTCAGTGCCCGCGAAAGGTTCCTTATGTAGGATTCCCGGTAAGGTTCACCCCCCGGCGTGAAGATGCGCTCAAAGGTATAGTAATAACGTATGCTCTCGTGCGGTTTAATGTCCTGCAGTCCGGGAAGCCCGGGGCCGAACTCATGCTGATTGCCTTCCCGGTCTGATGCGATCACCAGCAACTGCAGCCGTTGCACCCTGGGGATAGAGTGAAACATGCTCCAGTTTTGTGCCGTGCCGGTTGTCTGGCGGACAGCACTCAGCCATTCCGTGGGCCCAAGGGTGACCGGGGCAAGCCCTGCCAGGATGTTTGCAGCACACAGGCAGGCAAAGGCAACGGTTAATGTCCGGTAGAGAGTTTGCATGGATTCAGGCCGGCAGTATGGATGAAGCAGTCCTGCAGATGAAGCCCGGATTAAGGAAATCAGGAGCAGGAATGAATCTTTTACCGGCCATGCATTCACCCCGGAACTGCCTGATTGAAGGCGGTCCCGATGGCAGAGGCAGGTGCTTCGCTCGGCGTTATTACCCGGCAGGTATTCCTAGGAATAGGATGCCTGGGCTCCTTTGGTCGAGCGCTTCTTGATCCAGGGCATTAAACCGCGCAGGCGCTTGCCGACCTTCTCGATATCGTGTTCTGCACCAGCCTTGCGCAAGCGGTTGAATTTTCTCTGTCCTTTCTTGTTTTCCTGAATCCATTCCTCGGCAAACTCGCCATTCTGGATGCGCTTGAGGGCACGCTTCATCTTGTTCTTGGTGGCGTTGTCGACAATGGTCGGCCCAACACTGACGTCACCCCACTCGGCGGTTTCCGATATAGAGAAACGCATACCGGCAATCCCTGATTCGTTCATCAGGTCGACGATAAGTTTGAGCTCGTGCAGGCACTCAAAGTATGCCATTTCCGGCTGGTATCCTGCCTCCACTAGAACCTCATAACCCGCTGTGACCAGGGCACTGACTCCGCCGCAGAGAACGGTCTGCTCGCCGAAAAGATCAGTCTCGGTTTCCTCCTCAAAGGTGGTCTGGATCACGCCGCCTCGCGTCCCGCCGACACCGTGTGCCCAGGCGAGAGCGATTTTCTTGGCATTTTTCCCGGGGTTTTGGTGAACGGCAATGAGGGCAGGCACACCCTTGCCCTCGGTAAACTGGCGGCGCACGATGTGACCGGGCCCCTTGGGTGCAACCATGATGACGTTGACGTCCTCAGGAGGCACGACAGTGCCGTAATGGATGGCAAAACCGTGACTGAATCCAAGGGTCTTGCCCTTGGACAGGTTTGGCTTGATATCCTTCTTGTAGATTGCTCCGATCTTGGTATCCGGTGCTGCAACCGGGGTGCGCCGGGCACTTGCGCAACGCAAGGGAAGCATGGCCATGATGAAAAAGAAAAAATTGGTTGTTTGGGCCATCGCGGCACGTGACCTGCTGCTGGCAGAAAGCGGGGCACGCGACGCCGGTGTGGAGTGGCATGACGTGAGCTTTAACAATGAGCCCGCATCCTCAAGCGGGCAGGATACATCCAGGGTCCGTGCCACGCTGCTGACAAAGCCGGACCTGCCGGATCCGAAATCCACAACCTATTCCACCCTGCTCTATGCTGCTGAGTATCGCGTTGATTCCGTCATCGAGGGAACCCTCGAGCCCGAGGATGAAGGCAAAATAGCAGTAATCCACTACGCTTTCAGGGACCGTATTGCCCTTCAAAGCTCAGCCTTCCGGGTCGGTGAACAACGTGAATTCGAGCTCAT
>CACIUL010000028.1 GCA_902589825.1 uncultured Verrucomicrobiota bacterium | reverse complement strand
AAAGCAGAGGATGCCTTTCTTGTTTTTTTGATAAACAGATGAGGGAGTGGGGAGTGTTTCTTCGGTCTTTGGAAGTCTTAGCTGTATGTGGTTTTCCGCCTTGAGTTGGGTGGTGAGCGTGTTTGCCTCAATCAGCTTCCCGTCGTCTCTAAGTTTGCCCAGATGTTTTTCAAAAGTAGACCTGATTTTAAGGTCGTTGATAGGCTCATTGAAGTCATTGGCAAAAATAAATCCCGGGGCAAATGCCAGAAAGCTTAGATAGAAAAATTTCATCTTGTTATTTAAGTACAGGTTCCAATTTTTGAGAGCTTGCATGAATTGTCAACAATGCCATTTCATGCATTGTTTTGCGCTGTAGACTTGACGTCAGGCTTGCTGCGGGCGACTAACCTTCCATCATATGTCACTTGCTGCTAAAGGAAATATACTGGTCACAGGGGGTGCCGGGTTCATTGGGAGTGCAATTGTCTGGGCGCTGAACAAAAGAGGGCATGACAACCTCATTGTTTGTGACAGGCTCTGTGACGATGAAAGGTGGGCCAACCTTGTTCCTCTCAAGTTTGCTGACTATATTGATGCAGATGACCTGATGCGGGGGATTTCCCAGAAGTCCGATTTTCTGGGTGACATCAGTAATGTGTTTCATCTTGGCGCATGTTCTGACACTACTGAATCAGATGCTGATTACCTTGTTGCCAATAACTTCGAGTATACAAAAGAACTGGCAAGGTGGTCGTTGAGTAACCATAGCAGGTTTTTGTATGCTTCTTCTGCTGCCACATACGGTGATGGAAGTGCGGGAATGGATGACAGGCAGGAAGATCTTTCTGTTTACAGGCCGTTGAACATGTATGCTTACTCCAAGCAGCTTTTTGACTGCTATGCACAGCGTAACGGCTTTTCAAAAAGTATTATCGGTCTCAAGTATTTCAATGTGTTCGGGCCGAATGAGGATCACAAGGGTGATATGCGAAGTGTGGTGAACAAGGCTTTTCATCAAATTGTTGACAACGGTCGCGTAAATCTCTTCAAAAGCTATCATGACGGATATGCTGACGGGCGGCAGGAGAGGGATTTCCTTTATGTTAAGGATGCAGTTGAAATGACCCTGCATCTTGCCGACCAGCCTCTTGCCGGGGGCTTGTTCAACATTGGTTCAGGTGTTGCCAACACCTGGATTGATTTGGTGAATGCTATTTTTGCTGCACTTTCCAGAGAGCCAAACATTGATTTCGTTGATATGCCTGAAGGACTTCGGGAGAAATATCAATATCATACATGTGCTGATATTTCGCGGCTTCGGGAACAGGGCTACAAGGCGCAGGTTCAGCCGCTTGCTGAGTCTGTTGCCGATTACGTGAAGGTGTATCTTGCAGGAGGTAAGCGACTAGGTGATGAGTGCTAGCGGCCGAGAATGAGTGTGAGTTGACTGAATACATGGCTCAGGTCTTTGGTCCACAAGTCGTTGTGGCCAGCATTTGCAACAAGGCAAAGGGTGTTCTTTCCTGAGTGTTTTTCAATGAGCCGTGAGCTGTGCCACGCGGGAATAATGCTGTCACGTTTTCCGTGAAAAATTAACAAGGGTGAGGTGACTTTATGTATTTTGGATAAGTTGTTGAACTTGTCGAAGGGCAGCACCGGAATTTGGGTTAAAGTGCGGAATGCCGTTACAAATGGACTTTCGAGGACAAGGGCGCGGGCGTTTATTTCAGTAGCAAGTTGTGTTGCCGGGCCACTTCCCAGAGAGCGCCCCCACAGAATGATTTCATTGTCTCTGTAACCCATGTTATGTGCCTGCTGGAGAAGTAGCCTGGCATCGGAATAGCAGTTTTTCTCATTCGGCATTCCCTCAGAGAGCCCGTATCCGCGGTAATCCATGGACAAGACCGAAAAGCCGAGGTTCATAATGCTTTTGGCGATATGATCGAGTTGACCGAGATCTTCAAAATTCCCATGAAAAAGGATCACGAGGGTGTTGGAGCCATTTTTTTTCCAGTGTCGGGCAGCAACCGAAGTTTGATCATCGGCTTCAAGTAGAATTATTCCCGGGAGTGATGGGGAGTAACTGCATTCTTTGTAAGGAAAAATGAGGTTATCGGAAAAGAAATAAGCCATGGCGGCGATACACCCATAGGAAAAGATAAGGATCCGAAACAAGCTGGTAATGAAGCGTCGCCGACCAGATTGATTCTTGATTGGCGCAGCCATGTCGGTTACTTGCTCTAGGAATCTCAGTCCAGAGAGGACTTCAGCTTATTGAGAAGATCAACTGCATCCTGCCAGTGAATCTCATCGTGACTGTATTTCGTGTACACTTCCAGTGAATGGATTGCTTTTTGGGCTTGTCCTGTTTTATGGAGGGCGATGCCGTGGGGCCTATAGTAGTTGTAATATGTTGGATACTCAGTGACCGCTTTTGTTGACCACTTAAGGACCTCTTTCCAGTCCTCTCGGAATTCTGCATCAATAATTCTCAAACTGTATCTATCACGCTCGCTTCGGATTTGTCGGTCAAGGCAATCCAGCCAGTTTTCCGGGATTAGGTCCGGGGAATTCAGCCTCTTGGCGGCTGCATAAACAAGTCGGATGGAGTAAAAGTCGAGATTCCTTGCTGCCCCGGAAATAAGCGAGGGGGTCAAGGTCCTTACCGCGGCACCCGCTTGGTCGGCTTTTTCACGCATGCCGCTTAATATTAATGCCGGCCAGGTCACATCGATAAGTGAGGGGGAGAAGAGCTCCTTGTCCGGCATTGACCTCAGTTGCTTAAGAAGTTCGTCATTTGTTCTCCGGGCCATGAATTGGCTGATCTTGCTTGAATTCAGGATTCTTTGCAGCGCAGGGTGATCCAGATTGTTCCATGCGTTATCCAGATTGATCGGGTTGCCCTGCCTAAGGTCCCTTGATTGCGCTACAACAATTTGTATGGCTGCATAACTGTTTGGCTGGCTTGCTTTGTCCTGATGTTTTTTGAAGATGTCCAAAAGACGGCTCAGTAACATTGGGTTATCGGTGTCTATAATGGAGGGTGCCGCGAAGAGGGCATATGACTTCTCAAGGTCTCCGACGGAGCTTTTCAGAAGGTTTTCAACAAGGAAAAATGAAAATTCAACCTGCTTGCCCCCCCGGGGCATCAACTCGGCAAGGTCCATCCAGAATTGAGGGTCTTTTTCCAGTGTGTTCCCGGATCTTGCCCGATCTAGGAGCAGGTTGAATCCCTCTTTCTCAGGGAGTCGTTTAAGGTCGATCTCCTTCCTGTAGTCGGAGGGTGTTGTGATGCTGGAGGTGTCTGATAGGGGGAAGGAGTCCTTGATATAACCATGCATGCTGCGCGCGAAGGCAATATTTCGTGTTGCACGATCCAGGCTACTGCTGAATGCCCCTTTAAGCGCTTTCCTATTAACGCCCACCTTGGGATCCATTGTCCATGATGGCATTGAGTCGAGCAGCTTTGCGGCTTCGTCTAATTCCCCGATGTTGAGGAGCTTTTCAAATACTGCCGTAATCACATTGAGCCTGGACTGGTTAATTGACTTGGCTGTGAATAGTTTATAGCTCTGGCGAAGTCCATCCCGGGTGAGAAGGTCGCTGTTAGCAAAAATTGCGTATGACTTTCCTGTTTCCCTTAGGTTGTCGCTTCCGTTGTTGAAAATTGGGTGCGTAATGGCACTGGTTATTTCCCGTTTGCGTTGACGGGAAAGGGCTTCGTCCATAGCATATGCCAGCACAATCTCCTGTAATTGCTTTGGAAAACGGTCGTCACGTAGCACGGAGCGCAGCATTTTTCTGGCAGTGGAATGCGTCGGACTGCTGCTGTAAAGGGAGGCGAATGCTGCATAAAACGCCCTAGTGCTAATGCTTAGCTGTATATCCTCACTGGCTGCAGCCAACAGTTGCAGTTTAACGGATTCATCAGGAGTGATTGAAGATTGCTGAGGGGTGTTCAGTGCATTTAAAAGTCCGGTATCCTTGACCCTGGGATCGTTTAATCCCTCAGGGAGGGTGAACTGGAGCCAATCCGGTGCACATTGAGTTATCCATTCCGCCGCGGCTTGAGAGAGCCTGGAGTTTGCAATTTTATCTTCAGTGAGCTCGCTGTAACGGCTCTGAAGGATGTTCACTACGGCAGTGTTATCACGGATTTCAGCATGGGTTAGTTCTTTCTTCAGAAGGGACTTTTCTTTTTCTTCAAGCTTAAGAGAGCGATATATGCGGGCAAGATAGAGAACGGTTTGAGCTCGGTTGAAAGTTTGGTCCCCGTCATAGAGGATCTCTTCAAGGGCCTTCCTTGGTCCATCGATTGCGGTATGGCCAGCAATGGCAAGATGTGCCCAGAGCCTATGCATTGTCTCGCTGAGGGCATCATTGGCGGTGTCGGTTTCACGAAATTCCTCAATCAGTTCAACGGCAGCGGAATGATTTTCCGTGTCCGAGTAACAGATTGTCTGGTAGAGAACAGCTGATCTCTTCTCGGGGCTTCCTTCCGGCCCCAGGTTCCGACAGATCTCGATTGTTAACTCACTGATGCTGCGCTGCTGATCGGGGTGGATTCGAGTTGCAAAGAAGCAGAGAGCAGGCCCAGCCTGATCAATTATACACGGGCACCAACGAAGGGCGTGCATAAGGAGGTCAAGGGTGTCGTGGAACTTCTCGTCATCCCGTGAAGCTACGGCTGTCGCAATGGTTTGCTCGATATTACTGACTTGGCCCAAGTCCGGTAAGCGTTTCTCGTCGGCAGGGCGCTCATGTCCGAGTTTGTCACGTAACATTACCCATTTCTTCCACCAGCGGTCGGAGTGTTTCCAGTAATCAATCAGTGAAGATTCTTCGCTTGAAAGCCTGATGAGGCATTCATGGATTTTCGGTGCGGCCGTTAGCTTTATTAATTCCCCGGGCGGTGTATTCAGTCCCTGAATTAACTCAAGTGCCTGGTTCTTGTTACCGCTTTCCAGTTGCAGCAATGCTCCGCGAATCACCATGTCGATTGACTGCGGAAAGCCTTTTAGTTCCCTGCCGGCATCAACGTATAACTTAATTGCCTCGGCGAACCTTTCTTGTGATTCCAGTGCGCTGCCAAGCAGCTTCTTCACTGTATACTTTGCTTCACGGGTCAGTCTCGGGCGCTTGAGCAGATCACGCAGCAGGTTCTCCTCCTTCTCGGGTTGACCTGTTTGCCGATAGTGTCGTGCAGCCAGGAACTTCCCCTCCAGGTTGAATGGATTATCTGGAGGCAGCATGGCGCATGCGTTAAGCAGGGCCGGCAGAAAGGGTCTCGTTAGTATTCGCGATGTTTTAACCCGCTCAGTGAGTTCGGTGATCGCAGCCAATTTCCATAAGCGTTGTGGAAAGGTGCTGGATTCGGGATAGCGGAGCAAGAACTCAAGGGTGTGACGCATAAAGGCCTCGATGTTCTCGGCATTATCAAGCTGTTCGATTTTTGCCTCGAGCTTGGAAATGTCATTAAGTGCAGGATCCACCGCCTGGTCATTCCAGTCATCAGGTTTGTTGGCCTTCACATATGAGGCCAGAGCTGCGCTAATTCTCTTGCAACTTCGTTCTAGCGCTTTGCTGCCTGTGGCTGGCGAAAGAATTTCTCCTATGGCCTTTCTGGCGATACCGGATGAGGATTGTCCAAGTAGGGGGGCTGGCTGCAGGAGCATTAATGATGCCGTTAACACCGCCAGGGTAAGTGTGGTGGAGTTGATAAACCTAGTCTTGGGTTTCATATGGCATATCTCAGGGAATGTGACGTTGAAAATGGATTAATCCGGGGTAACTGGATGGGGACTTTTCATCCAGCTTGGAATGCGGGAACCGCTGATGACGAGGACAATTTCACCCTTGATGCGCTTTTGTTGAAAGCTCTCAGCAAGCGTTTGAGCAGAGCCTCTCCTGAATTCCTCGAATTTTTTCGTCAGTTCCCTGGCGACGACAAGTTGGCGGTCTGGGCTAAGAGATGAGAGAAGATGTAACGTTGATTCGATTCTGTGTGGTGATTCAAAGTGGACACTGGTAACTTCAAGGTCAAGGGCATGCTGGAGCTCCCTTGTTCGTGCTGTTTTTTTTGTTGATAAGAATCCTCCAAAATAAAAGCGATCAGCAGGGAAGCCGGCACCTGCCAGTGCCGAGATGGCGGCACAGGGGCCGGGTATGACCTCGACCTCAATGCCTCTTTTGCCTGCAAGGTGGACAAGGCGTGCACCTGGATCGGAAACCAGAGGAGTGCCTGCATCGCTTATGTAGGCAATGTTTTTTCCGATTGAAAGCATCTCCAGCAATTGGATGCAGCGTGATGCTTCATTATGTTGGTGTAGGCTTAGCCGGCGGGTCTGGATGTCA
This sequence comes from uncultured Verrucomicrobiota bacterium, assembly GCA_902589825.1. Classification (GTDB taxonomy): domain Bacteria; phylum Verrucomicrobiota; class Verrucomicrobiia; order Verrucomicrobiales; family DEV007; genus CACIUL01. The sequence continues at coordinate 35,352 of CACIUL010000028.1, read as the reverse complement.
TGGGCACGAAAGAGCGTGCCGCTGTGCCGTGTGTCTTCACAGGCTACAAGGTGGGCTTCCTTGAGGCATTGAATGGCGCGCTGTGAGATGTCAGCGAGATTACCAATGGGGGTGGAAACAATAGACAGAGTGCCATGTGGGGATTCCATTGTCCTGCACGGTAAAGGGGCTAATAACCTTCACCGAGCCGGAGAGCCAGTGAGGCGGCTGCCTTTTTTGCAGCCAATTGTAGAGCCTCCCGCTCGGTAAGCTGGAAATTGGCATCAAGGTAAGCTCCTGAACGACCGCTAACGGTTCCATTTAGTAGAACATTTCCCGTTTCGGATTCTTCAAGTGTATAGCTTAATTCAACGATAATCTGAATTTCCCGTGTGCGCAGCGTGTCCGTGCGACTGGAACGCAACTGACGCCTGGTAACGTCAGTTATTACACCACGAAGTATGGCATCAGCAGACTCAATGGACGCAACCTCATAGCTTCCATCCTGCTGTATTTTCTTGATTACTTCATTGGCCACGAGCACTTGACTGCGCTGTTTTAAGGTTTTGTTGTCGAAGGTGGGAATAGCAATCGAGTGGATATTAGCGAGCTTTGCAGGCTTGATTGAGCCAAAGCGATAGCCCACACAGCCGGTGCTGAAGAGGATTACGGCAACTATGCTAAAGGCTGTGCAAAGAGATGTTGATTTCATTGTTTCTCTGGCGATGATTTTTTTGTATGGAGACCGCCGCCTTCTTTCTGGAGGTAGGGCGCTTTGTGGTTATGAGCTCGTGTTATCAGTTTTGGGCGGTGCCATTCTTATTAGCAGGCTTTCGTGCCTCTGCTTGGCATCAGCCAGGTGGCTGGAAGATTTGAACTTTAGAACTTTCTCGTAATAGACAATGGCGCTTCGGTATTGCTGCTGCTTTTCATAAAAGCGCCCAATCTTATACAGCCTGTCAGCTTCGATTAAATCAAATTGCGCCAGCGCCTTACGTGCTTGATCCGCGCGCTCACTGTCCTTGTATGCAACGATAACATCTTCCATTGCATCCCTTGCAGAGGTGATATTTCCAAAGTCTTGGCTGCCGCGATTGATCTCGCTTCTGCTGATTGTCCCAATCTTGAACTGAGCCTCTGCTGATTTCGGGTGCTTGGGGTATTTGTCCACAAGAGCCTGATAGGCCGCTATGGCCATCGCGGTTTTTTCTTCGGACTCGTAGATTTGAGCAATGGCAAACTGGGAAAGTGGGGCATATTCAGAGTGCGGGGCATTGCTGATGATTTTTCCGTGCCACTTTAAAAGGTCCGATGTTTGTGTTTTGCGAGGTATAATGCCCAGTATCATTTTTGTTGAGTTGCCGCCTTGGCCTTCCCTTGCAATTTCATATTGATAGCGCAGGGCATTACTGAAAAAGGGGCTCCCGGTGTAGTTCTCGATGAATCGCTGCAACGCCTCGAAAGCTTTATTGTTCTTGCCGGTGATCTTGTAGAGTTCGCCTATCTTGAACTGACTGGTTGATGCCGCTGAGGAGAGGGGATAATCCTTAACGATGGCTTTATGTATTGATAATGCTTTGCGGTGATCGCCACGGGTTTCATGATTCATGGCCCTGCTTAATTCCTGGGCTGACTGTTTTTCCTGCTTAAGCAGCATTTCGGAGTCAGGAATGCTCTCAAGGTTATTCTTGAAGAGGTCACGTAGTGGACCTGACTGTGAAGAAGAAGTAAATATTAGTGCCGATGCGACGAACGCGGCATGAAAATGGCGATGGGAACCTCTCAAAAGCATTTTGAATGTTAATGGCGACAATCCGGAAAATCAAGATAGCCTAACGAATGTGATGAATCGGATAGGATTTTTATAAATTAGTGGTAAAAAACATCAAAAATATTAAATAAGTGTCTCAGTGGGAAGGTGATCGCTTGATTAAAGGTGTTGTTTGCCAATGTTGGGTTATTGAAAGCTTTGTTTTAAGGGGTTTTGCCTCATCTAAAAATAGTATTTTTTGGAACAATAGACGCCGTCAGGGTCAATGCGGTGGGGACGAATTGATTTCGCGCGTCCCTTGATCAGCAATGAAAATGCAATCGTGTGCAGAGACTGCGCATTCAAGGTTTAGGTTTTCTGCTCATTTCATGAGCGACATCGACTTGACCGCTGGGTGGTTTCGTTCGAAGTGGTGGTCTTGAAGAAGCGTCAGTTTGTCGATCATATACGTGTTTTTGTCCGTGCGGGTGATGGCGGGAATGGTGTTGTTCATTTTCGTCGTGAGAAATATGTTCCCAAGGGAGGACCAGACGGGGGTGATGGTGGAAATGGAGGTAATGTCGTGTTTCGTGCAGCAAATGATACCGATAACCTTACGGACCTTTTTTTCAGACCCCGGCTAATAGCGGAAAACGGTGAGCATGGTGCAGGTCGCCAAAAGAAGGGGCGGGCAGGTCGTGACCTGGTGGTGAAGGTCCCTCCGGGAACCCTTGTGTTTCGGTTAGAGGATAAGTATCAGAGAACGGATACTCTGACTGGTGATCTTGAGGTCGTTGCGGATCTCGAAAAAGAGGGTGACGTTTGTGTTGTTGCCGAGTCAGGCAATGGAGGGAAGGGCAATGTGCATTTTAAGTCACCTACCAACCAGGCGCCTCAGGAATTCACGCCGGGTACAGCTGGGGAGTCCGGGTATTTTTTTCTAGAGTTAAGAAAAATAGCGGATGCGGGGTTTGTGGGATTTCCTAACGCGGGCAAGTCCACCCTGCTTGGGGCACTCTCAGCGGCAAAACCAAAGGTGGCGAATTACCCCTTTACTACATTGCAACCATCTGTCGGTGTCGTTGAGTTCAAGGGGTTTTCCAGAGCCACCGTGGCGGATATTCCTGGGCTCATTGAGGGAGCGCATGACAATGTCGGACTTGGACATGATTTCCTGCGCCACATTATGCGCTGCCGTTTACTGTTGTTTGTTCTCGATGTCGCGGCGACGGAGGACCGTGATCCGGTGGAAGACCTTCAAACTTTGCGTAAGGAGATTAAGCTTTATAACGAGGAGTTGGCAGCCCGTCCCTGGATTGTGGTGGCCAACAAGATGGATGTTGACGGGGCAGATGAAAGGCTGCAGCAGCTGCAGGCCAGATTTTCAAAGACGGAGGTCATTGCAGTATCAGCGCAGGAAGGTTACGGGATGGATGAGTTGAGGCGACGCCTTGCTGAGCTTGTTGGTTCTCCTGCCGGATAGGTGACTGTGAATGATGTGTTGATCTTTTTCTAGTATGGCAACTGTAGCAAGTTACTGCTCAACCTTTCTGAAGCCTGAGATGCTGCATATCTATCGGCAGGTGACGGGATTGACGGCTTTTAAGACATTCGCTGTCTGCAAAGAGCGCAAAAGCGAGGAAGCTTTCCCTTTTCCCGACGTTGAAATCGCACCTGCCGCCCAAAAAAATTTCATCCGTCGATTTTGGCTCAAGTATATCAAGAATGAGCCTCCGATTGTTTATCGTGGTGAATACGGTGTCCTTGCCCAACTGCTTGAACGCAGGAGGGCGGATCTGATGCACGTTTATTTCGGGCACACCGGGGTTCACCTTTTGCCCTTTATCAAGAGGTGGCCAAAGCCAACTGTGGTATCCTTTCACGGAATGGATATACAACCTCGTGAGGGGCAGACTGGCTATTTGGACAGCCTGAAGGAATTGTTGAGGACAGTTCCCCTCGCGATGGGGCGATCTCATTCCCTTAAGGAGGGGATGCTCGCACTGGGACTGCCGGAAGAGCGTTTCCGGTTGAACCGAACGGGGATTCCTCTGGAAAATTTTCCCTTTATCGAAAGGTCTGCTCCCGTAAATGGTGAATGGCGTATTGTCCAGGCTTGCCGTTGCGTTGAGAAAAAGGGAATAGACGATGCACTTAAGGCCTTTGCCTGCTTTGCGGATCGATATCCTGAAGCTCGCTTTACTATTGCAGGAGAAGGGCCGCTCCTTGATCCAATGAAGCAGCTTTCGTTGAAGCTTGGGCTTGGGGACAAGGTTGAGTTTGCCGGGTTTCTTAGAGAGGATGAACTTCGCGACCTTTATTGGCAGAGCCATATTTTTTTCCATCCCAGTCGCCTGACTGCGGACAAGAATCAGGAAGGTATTCCAAACTCAATGCTTGAGGCAATGTCCACCGGCTTGCCTGTTGTTGCCACGCTGCATGGCGGGATTCCGGAAGCTGTTGAACAGGACAAGACGGGTTTGTTGTATGCAGAGCGTGATGTGGACGGATTAATAGATGGAATGATGCGGCTGGCATCTTCTCCCGGGCTCTGGGCTGAGATGGGGCGACGTGCATCTGTTTCAATGCATGAAAATTTTGAGCGTAAGGCACAAGTGGCTAAACTTGAGGATGTTTACAGGGAGGCCTTGGAGTTGGGCAATGGCCAATAGTTACAAGTTGGCGACGAAGGATTCCCCTGTGGTTTGCAGCCTGTGCGGGACATACCTCAAGCAGGAAATGCAAAGCATTTACCGTCAGATTAATGGACTGCGTGACCACAGGAACATTGTGTTCGCAGAGCAGCTCGCCAATCTAGAAATGTTTCCCTTTGAGCCTGTTGTAGTAATGCAGAAGCGGTCTAGGCCGCGGCTTCGTGGAAATTTCCTGCTGCGTTTCTGGTATAAGCACATTGTCAAAAAATGGCCGCCCCCTCGACCTGTCGGCAGCGTTGGTCGTGAAAATGAATACTATCACCCCTATGACCTGGTTGACTTGCTGAGGAAAAACAAGCCGGACCTAGTGCACTGCTACTATGGGCATAAGGCGGTCAAGTATCTGAAGATGCTGAAGGATGCAGGTGTGCCTTTCGTGATTTCATTTCACGGTGTTGATGTGGTAAAGTTCATTCACAGGGAAGGCTATAGGGAGGAATTAAGCGCCGCGTTTAAGGAGGCACGGCTGGTAATGGCTCGAAGTGTTTCTCTTCTGGAGCGATTGAAGGAGCTGGGTTGCCCGGCTGATAAACTACGCCTCAACAGGACGCCCATACCGTTGAGTAACATTACGTATAAAAAGCGGGTTGCTCCGGAAGATGGGAGATGGCGTATGGTTCAGGCGTGCAGATTGATTTCCAAGAAAGGAATTTTCACTATTCTGGAGGCTCTCGTGTTGTTGATTGATCGATGGCCGCATCTTGAGTATGCGCTTGCCGGCGTCGGCCCTGACAAGGAAGAGATTGAAAGGGCTGTTGAGCGGCATGGGCTGCAAAAGCATGTGAACATGCTTGGCTGGCTCTCACAGGATGACTTGCAGGATGTCTATTCCAAGTCGCACATTTTCCTTCATCCAAGCGAGTTGACAAGCGAGAACGATCAAGAGGGAGTTCCCAACTCAATGCTTGAGGCCATGGCTGCGGGCTTGCCTGTGGTGGCAACATACCATGGAGGTATTCCTGAGGCAGTTGCCAGTGGAGAGGACGGCTTGCTCGTGCCGGAGCGTAGCCCTGCGGAGTTGGCAGAGGCGCTTGATGAAATAATGTCCGACCGGGACCGACTTGAGAAGTTCTCGGCTAAAGCAGCTGAATCTGTCCGCGAAAGATTTGAGTTTGAGGGCCAGATTCGCAACTTGGAGGACATCTATCGTGAGGCAATGGGGCTTGAAAGGCTTGGCGTTGACATGACGCCTGCTATTGGGGGCGGTTAACGCAGCAGTGCCATCATGATGACGCCGCTTACGCCAACAAATGCCCCCAGTAAAGAAAGCGCCCTTATTCTGTCTCCTTCAAAAAAATAAGCCAACGGGATGAGCAGCAGGGGACTGGTGGCAGTTACAGCCATTGCCTCGCCACTTGTCATTGTCTTGAGCGATTGCTGAAAACAGCTGACTCCCAGAACAGGGCCGAACAAGGCAGCAAGTAAAACCCAGGTTAAAACCCGGTTTTGTTTTGATCCCGGTTGTGAGAGCGCTCCTTGACGGCGCTTCCATAGCCAAAGAAGAAAAAGGCAGACAAGTCCGGCACTGACCCGCTGGAAAGCCTGGCTGATGCCATTGATTGTGATGCCGGACAATGCGGCGATGGCTTCAGCGTGCCGGCTAATAGTTGCGCCTATGCCTTGCCCGATTCCGGCTACGGCGGCGGCAATGATGCCCAAGCGGAATGATCCTTTTCTCATTTCGCCGGAACCCATGCTGAGCAGCGCCAGACCAAGTCCGCATAGGATGACCATTATTGATGTCCATTGCCATATGCCGATAGGGTCATTAAGCAGCAACCAGTCAGCAAATGCGCCGACAATAGCACTGAGGCTGAAATTAATAAGGATTGTGAGGCGCGATCCGATGCGCGCGAAAGCCGCGAATAATGCAATGTCGCCGATGCCGAAGCCTACTGCTCCGCTGAGCATTAGCCAGCACGAGGCGGATGGGTGAAAGCTTTCCGGGTGGAAGCACAAGGTGATTGCACCGAGGATGATGCAGGCGGCAAGGAGGCGGTAGAAATTCGCAGTTACTTCATCTAACAGCTTAGTAATGCGAGTGTTGAACACTGCTGAAAAGGCAAATAGTGCTGCAGTGATTATAGCGAAAGTCATCTATGGAGAGAAATTTGACAGGAATAAGTGCATTTGGGCGTTTATGGTAGTTACTTTCGCCCAACTTCGTGATTTATTTCACTCTTTTTCTGAAGTCGTTTTATTGCACCCATGGCATCATCGCATCCCCAGTCCTTGAAAACGGTTTGGATTAATAACCTGCTGTTGACGGAAGATGAGGTGAGGATTTCACCTTTTGATCACGGTTTGCTTACTGGAGATGGGGTTTTTGAGACAATGGTTGCCCGCGATGCAGTGCCTTTTGCATTCACGCGGCATTATCAACGTTTGGAAAAATCGGCGTCGCGCTTTGGCTTAAATTTACCCGGCATAGAGACTCTTCGCCAGGCCTGTATTGATGTCGCTGATGCCAATGGGTTGGATTCAGCGAGGATTCGAATAACGGTCACTGGGGGAGCTGCCCCACTTGGTTCAGAGAAAGGGGATGCACCCGAGACCGTCATTGTCGCTGCAGGTGAGTTGCCCCAGCAGCCTGATGTGACCCAAATCGTTACGGTTCCTTATACCCGCAATGAAAATGGAGCGCTTTCCGGTCTCAAGACAACTTCTTATGGCGAGAATGTTGTAGCTTTGGCGCATGCCCGAGCAAACGGGGCAAGGGAGGCAATTTTTGGCAACGTTGCAGGTAACCTTTGCGAGGGTACGGGAAGTAATATTTTCATTATTATGGATGGAGAATTGATTACTCCGCCCCTTACATCAGGTTGTCTTCCGGGGGTTACTCGCGCTCTTGTGCTTGAATTGTGTGCTGCTGAAAATATCCATGTAGTGGAGGTTGATACCTCATTGTCGGAACTTCAAAATGTGGATGCGGCATTTTTAACTTCGACCCTTCGCGGGGTCCAGCCAGTTGACACTGTCGATGGGGTTAAGTTAAGAGAGGTAGGGGGAGGACCTGTTAGACGCATTCAGATCGCTTTTAATGCGCTGTGTGCTAATCACTCGGACCCATGATTGTATAAGTCCCCATCGGGCTCATTTTTGACCTCAATATTTGAGGAGGATGGCTTGAAACAGGTCAAAATTAACAGCATTGAAATAAATGCGAGTAATGCTGAAGTAAGGATTACCTCCCGGGAACTGTAGGCATGGGCAATCTCTCCTGCCAAAAGGAAGCCGATCAGTCTTGCTGGTACAGTAATCACAATGGTGAATGCTCCCTGTATAGAGTTACGGAAACTGTCACCCGCGACGCGATCCAGATAAATGACCGGGACGACAAACATGGCGAGGATTTCCAGCCCATGAAACAGCTGTATGAGCAGCGATACGGTTGTGGTAGGAAAAACGGTTAATAAAGCAAGCCGGGCTCCCATTGTGCCAAGCCCAAGAACCATGATGCCCTTCAGTTTAATAAGTCTCCGTATAGGTGCCAGTCCTAGCAGGTAGCCGATTTCAATGACCACACCGAGGGCCGAAATCATAGGTATCCATTTGAGGTCAATTCCTATCTCGTCACTGAAGAAAACCGAGATGTATGGGTAATAGCAATTGGCTCCAACGTAAACCAGGAAAAGTCCTGCGCACATGGGCAGCGTTGTCCGCGAGAACATTGCCCGCATTGCCAGTCTGGTAGGAGTCTGCTTTGTTACAGGTTGCTTTATCTCACAGGGATGCAGGTAGTAAGTTCCAGCAAATGCGAGTGCGCACCAGGTGATCGCGCACCATAGCGCCTGAATGGCGCTTGTTTTTGAATCAAGAATAAAAAAAAGGGCAATCGCTGGAACCATGAACCCTGCGGATCCCCATGCACGGATAAACTGATAACTGTCAGGCTGGCCTCCTGCAGGTTTCCCTTGTTCACGCACGGAGCTAAAATAGTAACCGTCCAGAAGGGGAAGCGTCGGGATAAAAATGATGCTGTATGCTGCCCAGGCTATCGTGACTGGTATTGGATCCTTGAGAAAATACACTGCGACAAGTGCGATTGCGGTGAACAGGAAGATTGCTCTGAGGATTTTGCGTGTGTCAAAATTACGGTCCGCCAAAAAGGTCATTATTGCCGGAGAAAACAGCATTCCAATGCTGGAGGCGGCCAAGGTGATTCCGATTTGCCGGGCATCGAAATCTTTGGAATCCCTTAATATGAGGGCAAGAAGTGGTGCAAGACTCCCTAAAACCCCATAGCTAAGAAAAAACTGTGCCTTGATGGCAAAAAACTTCATCACCAAATCTAGATGACCCGGTTCTCGGGATTACCGGCAATGAATGTGCGCAGGTTATTAATAATGCCGTCAAGCAACCTGTTTCGAGCATCAATCGAGGTCCACGCTGAATGGGGTGTAATAATGAGGTTTGGGATATTGCCCTCCAGCAAAGGGTGGTCCGGTCTGGGAGGTTCCTGCGAAATAACATCCAGTGCGGCTCCTGCGATGCAACCCGACTGGAGGGCTTCTATCAGTGCAGGCTCATCAATTAATTCGCCCCTGCCAGTATTTACAATGAAAGCGGTAGGTTTCATCAATTCCAGTGATTTGGAGCTGATCATGTGCCGAGTTGATTCGGTTAGTGGGCAGTGCAGAGATATCGCATCACTTGATGAGAAAAACCGGTCATGATCAACCCTTGGCCATTCGGGGTGTCTGTCTGTAAGTGACCCCTTGCGAGCGAGAACCTGTATATCCATTCCAAGAGCCTTGAGTGTTTCACCTACAAGGCAGCCAATGTTGCCGGCACCGGCAATTCCGAGGGTTTTGCCGCTTAATTCCACCATGGGATATGTAAGGCGCGTGAAGATTGGGCTTTCGGCCCAGAGACTCGCCTCTTGACTGTAACGGTGTGAGTTGCCCGAGAGGTTCAATAACAGGCTCAGTGTGTGCTGGGCAACACTGGATGTGGAATAACCGGCGACATTGGTGACAGTGATGCCATTTTCCTTGGCGGCATCAAGGTCAATGTTATTTACCCCGGTTGCGCATACGGTAATCATTGACAGAGAGGAAGCCTGTTGCAGGATTTCACGGTCAAGAATTACCTTGTTTGTGATGGCAATGTCCGCCTCGGCTATTCTTTCTAAAGTCTGATTATGGTCAGTTGTTTTGTGCAGTATTAATGTGCCGAATTGACGGAGTGGTGAAAAATCAATATCTCCTGCGTCCATTGTTGACGCATCCAGAAAGACGATGCGGGGCTTTTCTTTCATATAATGAAGTGTTTTCTTAAGGTTGCACCGATGTGAATGGCAGGAGAATAGTAAAATGACAATCGTTTTGGAAAAATTTTCGTCACCTGCAGGATGCGGCGCCGACTATTAATGACATGCTGGATGACTTGATAAAGAGAGCCCAGGAGAAAGCGCCCGTGAGGGTGGGGTTGATTGGCGCCGGGGCAATGGGGGTTGGTATAGCCTGGCAGGTTAACCGTACTCCCGGCATGCAGCTTGTATTCATTGCTGATATTGATGTTTCTGCAGCGAGGAATGCAGCTTCATCCACCGGGCTTAAGGTGATTGACGACAATGGGCTGCCCGATATTCGTTTGTCGCATGAGAGCAATGAGGTTTTTGTTTCAGGTGATCCGCTCGAGTTAATTGGCCGTTGCTCTGAAGGTTTTCTTGACGTGGTAGTCGAGGCATCAAATAGCATCGGTTCAGCGGCAAGGTATTGCCTCAAGGCTATTGACAAGGGAATTCATGTGGTTTTGATGAATGCCGAGGTTGATCTTGCACTAGGGTTCTTGCTGCATCGGCACGCACAAGAGAGGGGTGTTGTTGTTACCAGTGATGCCGGTGACCAGCACGGTGTCCTGCGCAGGATGATTGAAGATATCAAACTTTGGGGGTTTGAAGTTGTTCAGGCGGGTAATATCAAGGGGTATCTGGATCGTTATGCGACTGCGCGATCTCTTGCACATGAAGCAGCCAAGAGGAAACTTAGTCCTGTTCAGTGCTGCGCTTATACCGATGGAAGTAAGTTATCCATTGAGATGGCTTGCCTTGCAAACAGTGCCGGGTTGATTCCTCAGGTTCCTGGCATGCTTGGGCCAAGAGCATCTCATGTCATGGAGGCGCTGGAGCTTTTTGACTTTGATTCCTATGGCTCTGGCGGTCGTATTGATTACCTTCTAGGTGCTGAACCTGATGGTGGTGTTTATGTTGTCGGGCGCTGTGATGATCCGCTTCAGGTCGGCTACATGCAATATTACAAGATGGGCAAGGGACCTTATTACCTTTTTTATCGGCCCTACCACCTTTGTCATGTTGAGACGCCAAGCGCGATCGCCGAGGCGGTAATCAGGAACAGTGCCGTGATGCATCCCGGATCACGACGTATGACTGATGTGTATGCCTATGCCAAGCGTGACCTTTTGCCGGGTGCATTGATAGATCATGGTGTTGGTGGAGATCATTTTTATGGTCTGGTTGAATGTTGCCATGATGCAGATGCTCAAGGGAAAGTTCCCCTGGCGCTGCTGGAGGCAGAGGGGGGGCGTTTTCCTGAAATGACGCAAGGGCTGCGGAAAGACTCGCCGCTTGAATTTGAAATGATCGATATCCCCGACTCATTTCTATGTCGTAAATTTGAAGAGCAGGCCAATTTAATGACTGAGTAAACCTTGACGCGTGGCTAGGGATAACAAAGTTGATGATGTGGTGATACTCGGCGGAGGGGTATGCGGCCTTTATGCTGCTCGTCGCTTAACCGCTGAAGGATTCAGCGTTTCCGTTGTAGAGAAGGAATCCTTTTTAGGCGGACTGGCTGCTGGAATCAAGATCGGCCAGAATTTCTATGATCAGGGCGTCCATATGCTTCATGAGCATGATCGTGAGATCTACGAGGACTGCATGGCGATGATGGGTGATGAAAGTGTTTCCGTTGAACTTAAAGCACGCATCCGATGGCAGGGGAGGTTTTACAGGTATCCCTTACAGTTTGGTGACATGATCAAGGGGATGCCGCCTTTGACCCTGGGACGTGCCGTGGCTGGGCTTTTTCTTGCGCAAATTCGCAATAAAGTTGCTCCCTGGGAGCCCCGGAATTGTGAAGAGGCGTTGATTCAGCTTTATGGGAGGGCTCTTTATCATTATTTCTTTGAGGATTTCACCCATCGTTACTGGGGGCGTCATCCATCGCGGATTTCAGCTATGTTCGTAAAGCGAAAAATGCCGCGGTTGACCGCAGTTGATGCCATTAAGAAATTGCTTGGGCACATCGGGCTGAGGGAAAAAGGCGGGAGGGCTGTTGAAAGTGCCCTGCTTTCCGAAACGCTTCATTATTCTGCAACCGGCTCCGAGGCTTTGCCCCGATGTATTGCTGAAAGGGTCAGAAAGGACGGGGCGCGGTTTTTCACAAATTCAAGTGTTCGGTCTATCAAGGTCGAAGATGGAAGGATTCGTTCCGTTAATATTTTTAACAGCCAAACAGGCAGGAGGAGGACCCTCCCGTGTAAACATGTGATATCCACCATCCCGGTCACGACGCTTGTTGATTCCCTGCGACCTCACGTTAATGGGGATATTATGGATTCATGCAATTATCTTCAATGGTTGCCGATTGCGATCTATGGTCTTCTTGTCAAGAAGGATAAGGTAATGGATGCTTTGTATACTTACTACAGACATCGTGTCTTCCATCGTGTTGGTGAACCGAAGAATGCAGGTCTTAAGGTGACACCCGAAGGGCATACTGTATTAATTGTTGAGATGACGTGCCAGGAGGGCGATGAGAAATGGACTGGAACAGATGAAATGAGGAGCAGGGTTGTCTCAGACCTTGAAAAGGAGGGGATTTGCCGGGAAGAGGATATCGTGGAGATGAACTTGATCCGTAACAGGTATGCTTACCCTGTTTTTTCGCTGGGCTATGAACCTCACTATGAGAAGTTGATGAGCTGCCTGGCTGGCATTGAAAACCTGCAGTCAATTGGCAGGCAGGGGGGATTTACCTTCCCCGGGATGCACAGTGCAATGCGAATGGGTGCCTCAGCTGCAGATCAAATATTAAACAACCAAATGAGCAACAAATGATTCAATCTGAAATGAAGCTTCGCGTTGCCGCCTGCTGCGGTTTTCTTGGTGTCGGGCTTGGTGCATTCGGGGCTCATGCCTTGAAAGAGAAGCTTGTCTCCGGCGGATACATGGACGCTTGGCAGACGGCGGTGATGTATCACATTTTGCACTCTGTGGTCCTGCTGGCACTGGCGTTGTTTTCCTCGCCGCGACTGGGCGCAGCCTACTGGACTATATTTACTGGTATCGTTGTTTTTTGCGGCAGCCTTTACCTGATGGCAATTGTGGGGATGTCATGGCTTGGTGCAATAACTCCCATCGGCGGGATTGCATTCCTCGCCGGCTGGGCGTTGATCTTTCTAAAGAGCAGGGGGTAAATTCATTTTCTGAGCGACATGACACATTCAAGATGTTTTGTCTGGGGGAAAAGGTCGAAAGGTTGGACTTCAGCTAACCGGTATCCTGCTTCCTGAAAAAGAATAAGGTCACGGAGTTGGGTTGAAGGGTTGCATGAGACGTAAATGACATTCCGGGGAGCAAAAATAAACAGCTGTGAAAGGAAGTCGCGGCTGCATCCCTTCCGGGGAGGGTCGATGACAACAGCGGTTTTGTTTGGAGGAAATGATATTTCGTTGAAGAAATCCTCGACCTTCCCCCTGATGAACTGAGCATTTTCAAAACCGTTGGATTGTGCGTTTTTGCTGGCCCAATAAATGGATTCCTCAGACACCTCGATCCCGACCACCTGTTTGAAATGTGGCGCGGCAGTTAAAGCAAAAAGGCCGGCTCCACAGTACGCGTCAACCAGGAACTCTGAGCCCTCTGCGAGAGCGGATTTGCGGACATGGGTTGTAAACCCGTCAAGTATGGACGGGTTGTTTTGAAAGAAGCTTCCTGCAGGATATTCGAACTCGACATTGTTCACGCGATCGGTGGCAATTTCAGCAGGGCTTGTGTGGACAACGCCCTGCGAATCTGTACGAAGTAAAAGTGTTGCGCCCTTTTTATATGTGGCTGCTTTTTGCCTGATGGATGCCCGCATTTCTTCAAGCCGCTGATTAATGGCGGGATGGGCGATGTTACAATGATTAACATCCACCAGTTGGCGCCTTCCTGCCTGCTGAAAGCCGATTTCTGCGATCTGGTTGTTTTTTGGTTTATTGAAATGAGGAGTAATCTTGGAACGGTATCCGTATTCGAGCGGCGATGGGATAACCTCTTTTACGGGAAAATCGATGTTTGCCATGTGCCTAAGGAGTTCCTCAAGCTGTTTGCGTTTCCATTTTAACTGGTGATTATACCCAAGGTTCTGGTATTGGCATCCGCCACATTGTCCAAAGAGGGCGCATTGAGGCTGGACCCTCTCGGGAGAGCTTTTGATGACCTTAAGAAGGTCTGCCTCGCTGAAGTTTTTGTCATTTCGATAAATGCGTGCAAGCACGCTCTCCCCAGGAAGGCAGAAGGGAACAAATACCACCCATCCATCGTGAGTTCGAGCAAGGCCCTTACCCATGTTGGTTAGAGTCTGAATCTCTAACTCGATTTCCTCATGGTATGAGAAGGGCCATGGTCTAAATCCACGTGGTGCCGTCTTGGTTGGTTTGTTCATTGATTATTGAAGGGCGCTTCCTGCAGATGCATCAATCATGAATAATGTTAAGATAGAGAGTTGCGCCGGATAACTTGAATTATAACACATGATGGAGATACTATAGAGTGGATGATTTAATGCACTATCGGCTGGGGATTTATTTCCCTGATCATTTTTTTCTTCTCTTTACAATCAGTGCATTGGTATCGCTTGGCATTATTTGCTTCTATGCAAAACGCCACCCCAACCCGCATTTCAGGCCTGGAAAGCGCGAGGTTTTCATGGTTTCCTTGCTCCTAGTGATGATTTCAGGTGGTGGTTGCTGGATGGCGGCAAAACTGCTGGATTCTAATATTGATCCGGCAAAGATGGGGGCGCAGCTTGACCGTGCCCAGAATGATGCGTTTGAAAACCGGGGCGAGCAGGTTGGGGATCGCCTTTTGATTAGCCCTGAGATTTTACCGGATGGCCAAAGCTCCGGCGATTTGCCTGAAGAAATTCGTCAAGCCCTTGATGGGAATTGACTTGCGCATTATTTTATGGTCTAAGCTGAAGCAGGTTGCGCGTTTGCCTCGTGAGAGTTATCTGCATTGTGGTTGATCCTTTGTAGCCATATGTATCGGCGGAACAGCACCTTGATTGCAGCGGTAAGGGGAACGGCTAGGAGTGCGCCAAGAATGCCTCCGATTAGCAGGGACCAGAAAAGCACCGAGAAGATAACGGTCAAAGGGTGCAAGCCAACCGAATCGCCAACAATTTTAGGTTGGATTAAAAGCCCGTCTATCTGCTGGACGGCAATAAAAACAATGGCTACTACAAGGGGGGCGGGACCATCGACCTGAGATGCCGCGATCAGCATTGCTGGCAAGGCGGTAATGATAATGCCAACAAATGGGATAATGCCAAATATCGCAAGTGATATGCCGATGATCAGTGCGTAATCCAATCCCAGCAGGGCAAGGATAATACCGGTAATGGCTCCGTCAATAATGCTTACAAGGACCTGACCGCGGAAATAAGCGATAAGGTAGCCGTTTACCTCATTAAGGAGACTTACCAGTTCCTCCTTGAATCTTGACTGGCGCACCGGCACGTAATCGCTCCATTGCTCACGAATACTCGATGAATCTTTCAGGAAGAAGAATAAATATACCGGGATCAGAAATGCTCCAACAATATAACCAATCCCTCCCAAGAATCCGTGTAAGGCTTTGCCAAGGAAATTTAGCATCGCCTTGCTCGTGTCAGGACTCGTTAGCCAACTTACAAAATCATTCCAGATCTGGCTTTCCTGGTTGAGTGACTCTTGATCGTCCCCAGTGTCAGAAGGACTGTCCCCGTTATCCGGTTGGGCAGGTTTGCTTTCGTCGCCAATTGCTGTTTTTAATTTCTCAGTCGGGGTTTGGTCTTGTTTAGTTAAACCGATCTTCTTTTCCAGTGATGCAACTTTTTCATAAATGCTTAGATATGTGGCCTTTGCCTGGGCGGCAATTTTTGCCCTGTCAGTGTAAAGCTTTCCAATGTCCCGTGAGGCAGGGATGAAAACGGAAAGGGAGATGACTGCCAGTGCAATCATGGCAACGAAGTAGACGGTCAATATGGCCTGTAAACGTGACAGGTGCCTGCCAAAGAAAGATCGTGATCTTAGCCAGCGGACAACGGGGTCAAGCAGATAGGCAAGAATTCCAGCTATTGCCACAGGAATCAAGACGGGTTGGAGAAGGCCGAGTATCTTCGCTGTTATGATTAACGCGGCAACACTAAGGCAGCCAATAACTGCCAGGGAAATTCCAGTGATGGCTTTCCAGAGTAATCGTTGCTGGAAGGGGGTTGGACCACGGTTTCCTTCCTTTGAATCCATCATTTAATTTTGGGCTAACAATAGAGGATTTCAAGTTTTACCGGTATTGCCGACTGGTGTGTCCTTATCTGAGCATTGCCTTCAGCCTTCAGCCTTCAGCCTCCAGCGGCAACTCTTATGATTTCAACGATTGCCCCATCCTGCAGGAGTGTCTCAGGGTATTCCCTCGGGTGTAACGCTATTTTATCCACCTCTATTACGACAGGTAATCGAGCAAGCTCGAGCTGTTCCAGCAGTTCCGTGACATAAACCGGAGAATTAAAGGCTGTGTTTTC
The DNA here is from genome assembly GCA_902589825.1 of uncultured Verrucomicrobiota bacterium. GTDB lineage: Bacteria > Verrucomicrobiota > Verrucomicrobiia > Verrucomicrobiales > DEV007 > CACIUL01. Next base: position 19,117 of record CACIUL010000028.1, on the reverse strand, counting down.
CTGGCCGTTAACAGTGATTCTCATGCTCCTTCCTCCCGTTTTTTAATGTCGCAATGAGTCTTGTATTAGGGGTTGAGAATAGCCGGCTCCCAATCTTTCCAGACGGGATCAAGACCATTTTCTACAAGCGAAGAGGCAACTGCCTGCGGTGTTCTGTTGTCGGCAATGCCAAACTGGCCGGTGGCGCATTTTTTGTCATTATCGCAGTCTTTCAGATCTACTCTTTTACCTTTCACGGTGAGATGCAGTGACTCTTTTCCTTTGCCGGTATAGCCTCCAGGTTCGGTGTGACTGCCTGCGCTCATGGAAGTGATGCCCAGCGCGGCGATGCCATTGCGAAATGTCTGGGATTCTCTTGTGCTTAAAACGATGCCAACATCGGGAAAACAAAGCCGGAATGCGCATACCAATTGGAGGAAATCAGTATCGTCAAATTGGCAAAGTGGCTGAAATCCACCTGCGGCTGGACGGATTCTTGGAAAACTCACTGTATAGGATGCTTTCCAGCAGTGCTTCTGCAGGTAAGAAAGGTGCAAGGCAAGCTTCTCTGCCTCACCTCGCCAGTCATGTAATCCAAAAAGGGCTCCTATCCCAATTCTCCTAAACCCGGCCGCGTAGGCCCTTTCCGGGCACTCTAGCCTCCAGGCGAAGTTTTTCTTCGGGCCGGCAGTATGAAGATTGTTGTAGGTTGTGAGGTCGTATGTTTCCTGATAAACGGCCAGTCCCTCGCAGCCGGCATGAACAATTGACCGATATTCTTTGGTCTCCATGGGGCCGACCTCGATTGCAAGAGAGGGGATGAATTCATTTATTGCATTAATGCATTCCAGAAGGTAGCCGTCAGAGACAAATCGCGGATGCTCGCCGGCAACAAGTAGAATGCTCCTAAAGCCGAGGCCGGCCAGGTGTCTTGCTTCAGAGACAACCTGCTCAACAGTAAGGGTTACCCTCAGGATCGGGTTGTCTCTGGAAAAGCCGCAGTAAGAGCAGTTGTTGACACACTCGTTTGACAGGTAGAGAGGGGCAAAAAGACGTATTGTTCGTCCGAAATTTTTACGCGTGAGGTTGGCGGACTTTGTTGCGAGATCCTCCAGTTCTTCCCTGTCTATTGGCAATAACATCCTGCGAAATTTGGCCATTTGGGCTGATTTCTTGTCAGGGAACCGGTCTAGGGCTTCAATAAAACTCATTATTGATTGAATGTTCAATATACGGACTGTCCGTGTTGTGCAAGTTACTGTGCGCTTGCCAGTTTGCCCGGAAAGGGTTAAAAACATTTCGATGTCAGGTTCAGCCGAAATTAAATGCAGTGTCGCGTTCTGGTATTACAGGCGCATGCTACTGGTTATCGGCTTGATGCTCTTTGGCGGCCTCTGGTTTTTTTATGATGGACGGGTGGGGTGGCCTCAGAAGAATGTAGCCGCCGTTGCCAAGCGGGCTTTTGAGGCAGCTGCAGATGGGCATGACTGGTCAGCATTCAGTGCCAATGACGAGGCTTTCCTGGATGCGGCATTTGTCGGCGGCAGTGATGAATTAAATCTCGTGAAGAAGGCGCATAATGATGGAGGCGCGCCTCGTCCCTGGAGTGAATATATACAATCTTCGGCGGGCAGGGGTGCGCTGCAGAGAATAAATAATGAGAACCTCCTCAAGGAGGCATATCAGGCAGGAACTCAAGGTGTGATGACTTGGCCTGAATATGCCCGCGAAAATGATATCCCGGCCAATAAACAGGAGGCAAAACCGGAATCGAAACACGGACAATATGGTTGGGAGTCCATTGAGAATGCCTTTAAGGGGGCATCAAAGAAGCGGGAGTGGGCTTTTTATGGTGCTTCAACAGGACATAAACACTGGAAGGTGAAAGATCCTGTTTATCACTATAGTTCCGAAATAAAAGGCCAGATGTGGATTGCCAATATATTGTGGGCAATGGCCGTGGTGACATTTTTCTACATGATGGTTGGAAGTCGCAGGCGCCTGTCCGCTGACGAGGATTCTCTGACTTCCGAGAGTGGTGTGCGCATACCCTTTTCTTCCGTTTATGAAATTGATACCAGGAAGTGGGACAAAAAAGGGCTTGCCTATTTGAGGTATCATAATGCGGAGGGTGCCGAGAAACGCGCTGTTATTGATGATCTTAAGTATAAGGAGGGTGACGAGGTTCTTGAGCGTGTATTGTCTAATTTTAGTGGTCGTTTGATAGAAAAAACGAATGACGACGGGGCGCCTTGAAACGCCGTCCAGAGAAGACTCAAAAAAACAGCTCCGGAGGGTATTATTGGCCCTGAATGATATCGCTGGTTGTCAGAGAACGTAAAAACAGCATCAAAAAAGATTGCTAAAGCTTATTCCCGGAGCTATACCCGATAAGTTAACTTACCTTTAATAATTTACTTATGTCTGATAACATTGAAGAAAAAGTCAAGGATATCATCGTGGAGCAACTTAGCGTTACTCCAGACCAGGTGAAACCGGAAGCCAAGTTTATTGATGACCTGGGAGCTGATTCTCTGGATACCGTGGAACTGGTGATGGCTTTTGAAGAAGAGTTTGAGATCGAGGTTCCTGATGAGGAAGCGGAAAAGCTGACTTCAGTAGGTGATGTAATAAGTTACATCCAGACAGCGCCCCCTTCAACTGACTGAAAACTTCGGTAATCGGAACCTGCTCACAGTGGTGGCGGAGAGTGATCAGGAATTTTTCCGGTGCGACAATTAATCCTAGACCCATTGTTTTCTTGGGGCAGACCATCTGCTGCCTTCATATTTGATCCGTCGCATGTATTCCCAGGATGATATTCAATATGCCCTTGAGTCAACGGAGATCCTTTTAGAGCCGGACCGAAGGATCGATACCTTCGGGAGCACCTCATTTGAGTTTCATCTCATTTCAGAGCTGATGGACAGCGTTAGTGAGACGCGTGTTCGTGAAGGTGTCCTGCACGCGGAACGTCCAACAATTATTAAGCCCGAGAGCTATGCTGAGCTGGCCTTTGAAGGATTCGGAGAGCAGGCGGAGGCATTCTCCCGTTGGTTGCATGAGAATGCGGATGACCTGTCGATACTCAAGTATGGTTTTAACTTCAGGAAGAACAAGGTGCGGGAGGAGGTTATTTCTGAGCCGTTTGAATGCGTTAAGGACAAGGTGCTTGAGCGTGTGCAGTCAACAGCCAATCCCTTGTCTGCTGTGATTCATGGTGTTGATGACGCATGGGAGGTTTGCCTGCTTAAGTTTACCGTGGAAATGATCGGTCTGTCGCAGGGAATTAATGTTTTTGACTTCAAGCGGCGTGGTTTTCTCTAATGTTTATATATTGATGCTGTTGTGAGGGGTTACCTTAGGTTGCTTTCTGCATTCATGGCACTGGCCCTGCTCGCCGTTTCAGGTGTGGGAGTGTATTACATCTGGGAGAAGATGATTTTTCCTGAGAGAGAACTTGAAAAAAAGATTGTTGAAATCCGCCAGCAAAAAAAGAAAAAGATTGATCACGGGGCCCAGACTTATAGAGAGGCTGTTGCGTTATTTTCCACAGGGGCATTGCGGGGTGGATTGGGGAAGTTGCACGAACTGATGAAGTTCTATCCTGATTCGCAATATTACCCTGAAGCGAAGCGTGTTGTCGGAGAAATCAATGTTGACCGCCTTCTGTCCAAGTTGCCCGCCCCGGGCAAGCATGAATATATAGTAAAGGGGGGTGACTCACTTGTGCGGATTGCCCAGAATGAACAGTCAACCGTTGGTTACGTAATGCACGTTAACGGCAGGATGGGGGCTGGTCTTCAGAAGGGGGATCAATTGATCGTTAGCCCATTGAATTTCAGTATATTAATCAGCTTATCTGCCCGCACATTAACATTGATGACCGAGGAGGGGAATTTTTTCAAGGAATACAGTATGGTTCACTACAAAATACCGCCCAATTCCTCCTCTCAATTTGATACTATGATCAAGGCCCTTGTGGTTGGTAGTGGGGATGCGTTGGTTCCTGTCGGGAGCTCGCAATTTGTCGCTGCTAAAAAGGAGCTTCGCTGCGAAAGAAGAGGAGTTCCTATTCGTGCTGCCTTACCTGATTCTGATGGCAATAATTATATTACCGGCTTCTTTCTCGATTCAAGCGATCTCGAGGAACTGGCTCTGATTGTGCGGCCGGGAATGAAGGTTCATGTCCGCAAATAGCAGACTTGGACTTCATCTTGTTTTTGTAATAAGCTTCCATATTGTTAATCATGGCACCGAAAAAGGCGGCAACTAAAAAGGTTACTCAACCGAAGAAGGGCGGATCTCCCTGGGAAAGGGTTCAATTGGCGAGGCATCCCATGCGCCCCATGATGCTCGACTATGTAGCCTCCTGTTTTGATGAGTTTGTGGAGCTTCATGGCGACCGCCATATTGGCGATGATGCAGCAATGCCTGTCGGACTTGCGACTATTGGTGGAAAGCGATGCGTTGTTGTTGGACATGAGAAGGGACGTGAAACCAAGGAGAAGCTTAGAAGGAACTTTGGCAGCGCCAACCCTGAAGGCTACCGCAAGGCGTTACGGTTAATGAGAATGGCTGAGAAATTCTCATTGCCGGTAGTCGCCATTATCGATACGCCGGGCGCTTATCCTGGGATAGGAGCCGAGGAAAGAAATATCGCCGAAGCCATTGCCTATAACCTCAAGGAGATGATGCTGCTCCGCACTCCCATTGTCGCGGTTGTTATCGGAGAGGGTGGTTCAGGAGGAGCTCTTGGGATCGGGGTGGCTGACCGGGTAATGATGATGGAGAATGCCTATTATTCTGTGATCAGTCCGGAGGGTTGTGCTGCTATTCTCTGGAAGGACAGTAAGCATGCAGAGGAGGCGGCTGAGGCGATGAAACTTGATGCGGAGAACCTTAAGAAGCTGCAGGTGGTCGACGAAATTGTTCCTGAGCCGAACCAGGGGGCGCATGCCGATCCTGGCCTTGCTTCTGAATACCTTAAGGCGGCAATCTCTAAAGGCCTTCAGGAATTGGCGCAAGTCCCTATCGATGAGTTGATTTCCCTCCGTTACGAGAAGTTTCGTGCCATTGGCCGCTTCAACGAGGATTCGGGATGATTTTTGATTTCAACTCCTGGTTGGATTTGACAGTTCTGCGACAAATTGCTTAACGGCTTTAGTTGTTTCAGAGGCAACATCAGCCTTTGGTTCGGCAAACGGGGGGCGGAACCATGGGTAACTGCCCAGCAAGTCATTGATGACAAGGATCTGACCGTCGCAATCCTTGCCTGATCCTATACCGATTGTTGGCGCATTGGTAATGCGTGTGATTTCTTTTGCGAGGGAGCTAACAATATTCTCAAGTATAATTGCGCTCACTCCCGCTTTATCCAGTTGCCTTGCATCTTCGACCAGGGCTTCGGCTTCTATGTCAGTTTTACCTTTTTTCTTGTATCCACCTTCCTGTTTAACCTGCTGCGGAAGCATTCCTATGTGGCCAAAGACAGGGATATTGGCAGAGAGAATGGTTTTTATTTGAGGTGCGACGGCTTTTCCTCCCTCAAGTTTAACGGCTTCAGCTCCGGCCTTAACAAGCTCTCTGGCTGTTTCCAGAGACTGTTTTTCATCCTGATAGCTCTGGTAGGGTAAGTCCGCCACCAGTAGGGAGCGTGTCGTTGCATCTCGGCAGGCTTTAACGTGGTGCGTCATCATGTTGACTGTCACCTGCGTTGTGTCCTTGTGTCCAAATACCATCATTCCAAGTGAATCTCCCACCAGTATAATATCGACACCTGCTTCATCGAGAATCCTGGCAACAGCATAGTCATATGCAGTAAGGGCACTGACTGGCTCGATGCCTTTTTTTGCTGCCAAAGAACGGAGCTTATCGTTTCGGAAGGTTCTGGTGGGTTGAGTCATTGCCAGTCTCTTGTAACGATTGGAAATTTCAAGGTGTTCAGGCTTAATGCCTCCAGATGATCGGTTACGCTGAAGTTGTCTCCTGGAAGCTGGAGCTCAGGACGTATTTCTGCAAGCGGGGTTAATACAAAGAGGCGTGATGTTAACCTTGGGTGAGGAAGGGTCAGTTGAGGTGTTGAGGTTACAACCTTGCCTGCGTAGAGGAGGTCGAGGTCTATTGTCCGAGGCGCATTGGGTTCATGGAGATTGTTCCTGCCTAATAGGCTCTCAATGTGTAGGCAAAGATCAAGAATGGATTGCGGTGTATTACTGAAGGTGATTTGGCCGACCGCGTTATAGAATAGTTTGGTCTCAGCTGCGCAATCAACAGGTGGAGTTTCGTATACGGATGAAAAAATCGCCTTGTCTGGGTCTTCGCATACATCCAACAGCAGGCGCCTTGCCTTTATGAGATTTGCAAGGCGGTCGCCCATGTTTGATCCGAACCCGATCCCTATGTCAAGCTTCACGGGACGATTGTCTATTTCAACTGCGCAATCCAAGCACATCCTGCATGTCGTAAAGGCCCGGGCTTTGATCCTTGAGCCAGTCTGATGCTCGAAGCGCACCATTTGCAAAGGTGTTTCGGCTGGAGGCTTTATGGGTCAGCTCAATCCTTTCGCCGGATGCGGCATAGATAACGGTATGGTCGCCAATCACATCGCCTCCGCGCATCGAATGCATTCCGATTTCGTCATCGGTCCGGGGACCAATAATTCCCTGTCTGCCGTGCAGGGTGTGCTCGTTGTATGAAAGCCCCGTTTTCTCGGCGAGAATCTCTGCGAGGTGCTTTGCCGTGCCGCTTGGAGCGTCCTGCTTGAGGCGGTGGTGCATTTCAATCACTTCAAGGTCATACCCCTTTCCCAGTGTCTCAGCGGTCTTGCCCGTCAGCCAGAACAGAGTATTGACTCCGATGCTGAAGTTCGGAGACATGACAAGTGGAATTGATTCGGCGGCTTCATTGATGGCCTGAATTTCTTCATCAGTATGACCAGTTGTTCCGATCACGGCCGGCTTGTTCTGCTTTACGCAATCCTCAATGAGTTGGCAGGTAAAGGTGTGGAAGCTGAAATCGATGACCGAGTCACACTTTTCAAGTGCGCTTGCCACGCAGTCGCCAACATCAATTTTTTTTGCGACTTCGATGGCATCATGACTTTCGCTGCAGTCGATTACGGCCTTTCCCATTCGCCCGTTACATCCGGTAACTAATACTTTCAATGGTTGAGTCATGGATTGAGCAAGGGTTGACTTATGGGGAGGCGAGGGCGGTAGATTTAATCGATTATTCCAAGCTCCTGCAGCATGCGGGTGAGCTTAGTGGTGTTTTCAGCGGCAAGTCCTGTAAGGGGAAGTCGCAACTCATTGGTCATTAAACCTGTAAGGGCAAGCGCTTCCTTTATGGGCACAGGGTTGGTGTCGAGTGAGAGCAATCCTTCGAAAAGAGGTGTGCACTCAGCGTGGATTTGAATCGCTTTGTGGCTGTCGCCGTCAAGCATTGCGGAAACCAGTGCGGCAAGTTGAGCGGGGATGAGGTTGGATGCAACGCTGACGACGCCAACTGCTCCGCGTTCCATAAAGGAAAGTGTAAGGGCATCATCCCCACTGAGAACCTGATAGGAGTCGGGCAGGATTTCCCTTATCTGGCTGACACGTTCCGGATCTCCGCCAGCTTCCTTCATTGCCATAATATTCGGACATTCCTTGTGCAGTCGTTCCTGCGTTTCAACAGTTATTTCAATGACGGAACGGCCCGGTATGCTGTAGAGCATCAGGGGAAGTTGGGTTGATGTGGCGATCGCCCTGTAATGTTGGAAAAGTCCCTCCTGCGAAGGTTTATTGTAGTAGGGGCAGACTAGTAAAGCAGCATCGGCTCCAGCGCGTTCAGCGGATTGGGTCAAAGCAATTGCTTCGCGCGTTGAGTTTGATCCTGTTCCGGCTATGACAATTCCTCTTCCTGCAGTTGCATCGATGGCGATCTCGATCACCCGTGCATGTTCATCATGGGAAAGTGTCGGGGATTCTCCTGTGGTGCCGCAGGGGACAATTCCGGCAATTCCGTTTTCGAATTGAGTATCGATGAGCTTGCGGAATGCAACCTCGTCGAATTCGCGGTCTTTAAAGGGTGTTACGAGTGCTGTATGAGCTCCATTAAACATTGATTTTTCCATCAAACACGAATTCAGCAGGGCCTGTCAACATGACACGGTGGTGGCTCATGCCATCTAGTTGCCATTCCACCTTCAGGGTGTCGCCGCCTTTAACATGGACATTGATCGGGGCGCCGCATCCAGTCAGTTGGTCGTGTATAATTGCACATGCAACCATGCCGGTGCCACAAGCAAGAGTTTCATCCTCAACACCACGCTCATATGTCCTGATTGAAATTTCGTTGGGGTTTTGCACGGTCAGGAAGTTCACATTGGTGCCTGAAGGTTGGAAGTGTTCATGGTGCCTTACTGCGGCACCCAGATCCCGGACGCCTGAATCATCAATGTTTTCAACAATGATTACCGCATGAGGTACTCCTGTGTTTATGGAGTGAACTGTGTGCAACTGTCCCTGAATCTCAACTTTTGTATCCATTACGAGGTCAAACGGTTCGCTGAGCTGCAACTGAACCTGGTCGTCTTGAAACTTTGCGGCAGCAGGTCCTGCCATTGTTTGAAAACTGAGAGGCTTGCCCTCCAGAACAGCAACTCGATCGACGTAGCGGGCAAAGCACCTGGCCCCGTTTCCGCACATTTCCGCTTCCCTTCCATCTGAGTTGTAGTATCGCATTCTCAATGTCCCTTCCTCTGCTGATGGTTCGGCAATGATCAGTCCGTCAGCACCAATTCCGCGGTGACGGTCGCAAAGCCGGTTGATCTGTCCTTCATCCAGGGAAAGCTCAAGGTTTCGGTTATCCAGCATGATGAAATCATTGCCGGCACCATTCATTTTCGTGAAGCTGAGCATTGTTAATGCGTTCTAAACCGACTTTGCGGCGTCAACAAGAGGTTTTACAAAATCATAAACCATTTCACACAGGTCCTCTTCGCCAGCATGACGTGCAATTGTGTTAACGATGGCGCTGCCGACAACAACTCCATCTGCAACCTTGGCAACCTCCGCTGAGTGTTCTGGTGTGGATATCCCGAAGCCTACAACCACTGGAAGGTCTGTCTGGTTTTTGATCTCGGCGACCTGTTTTCCTATTCCTTCGGCAAGCTCAGATCGTTGACCTGTGACACCTTCCCTGGAGATGTAGTAGATGAACCCTCTGCCTGTCCCGGTAATTGTTGCCATGCGTTCCTTTGGGGTCGTTGGCGCAATAATGCGTATGTTGAGCAGCTTGTTGGCTTCGCAAAGTTCATCGTTGATGGATTGCTCATCAGGTGGAAGGTCGAGGTTTAGGATGCCGTCTGCTCCGGCATCAAGGGCATCCTCATGAAATTTTCTGAAACCGTAGGCATAGATGGGGTTCAGGTAGGTGAATAAAACAACCGGAGTTACCGATCTTTGCCTGAATGCACGAATTATTCCAAGTGTTTGCTCGACACTGGCTCCTGAATTTAGAGCGCGGTCCGCAGCCATCTGGTTTACGATTCCGTCTGCAAGCGGATCTGAGAAAGGAACCCCCAATTCAATAAGGTCCACGCCTGCCCGATCCAGTGCATGCATTATCTCAAGTGATGTGTCAGCATCGGGGTCACCTGCACATACATAGGCAACGAATGCAGCTTGGTTCTCTTCGCCCAGTTGATTGAAGAGTTCGTCTATCCGGTTGTTCATTTTAGGATGGGGGATCGAATTTATACCGACATTCCCTCCTTGCAACACGATGAGTGCTGATAGATTTTCCTGTGGATAAGTCTCAGTCCAACGAGATAACCTAATGCCCCGCCTGTCAAATTGGCCAAAATGTCACCCAGACTGTTGCCATCCCTGTTTTCTGTAAAGGTTTGGTGCCATTCATCATAAATCCCGATAGATAGGGCCATGATGATACAGTAAATGAAAAGTTTTAAACGTGAACATCTGTCCGAAGAGCCTTGCGCCATTGTCATCATGAATGCCGCTGAGCCAAGCGTGAAGTAAATGGCATGGGCAATCTTATCGGCAAAAATGAAACTCTTTTCAGGTTCTGCGTTACCGGGGATTGAACTCAGCCCAAAGAGAGTGACGAACCATGCAATAAATGCCATGCGGCAGGTTCTTCTGCTTGTTAAATAAAGCTGGGCTGCCCGGATCGAGCTAAACATTGGATGTATTCAGGCGTTGATATTTTAGCCCCGTTTTATTAATGGAGAACATATCGATGCCGATTGCTAGCGGAGATATTTTTTCACATCGGATATAATTTGTAGCCGGGTAAATACAGGGTAAATTTATACTTAACTTTCTAAAACCCGCCTTCCCCAAAGCAAAATGAGCAGCTTCCCGAACCGGCCGCTTACACTATTACTCATATCCTCTATTTGTAACCTTTTGTTCGCTTCTGCAGAGGCTTCAGGAGATCTTGTCATATCGGAGATAATGTACAATCCCGGAGGCTTGCCCGAGGATGTCGGGGCAGAGTACATCGAACTTCACAACAGGTCAGAAGCAGCAGTTGAGTTGCAAGGTTATCGTCTTGATAAGGCAGTCGATTTCCTTTTCGACGGAGGCCGTATACCTCCGGGCGGGCACATTGTGGTAGCGTCCAATATTTCTATTTTCCAGGCACGGTATCCAGAGGTAGAGAATGTGGTAGGTCCTTGGGAGGGGAAATTGAAAAATTCGGGCGAAAGGATCGCTCTTTTTGACGGCGAAGGTGAGCAGGTGGATGAGGTCAGGTTTGCGGACGAAGGTGACTGGGCCACGAGGGCAAGAGGCCCGGATGACAGAGGACACAGGGGTTGGGTTTGGTTGGCAGCTCACGATGGTGAGGGAAAATCCCTTGAGTTGATTAATCCGTTTTTAACCAATAACAATGGACAGAACTGGGGGAGTTCAATTGATGACGGGGGAACTCCCGGTGCAGCAAACTCGATTGCTGCCAATAACATTGCCCCAATTATCAGGGAGGTTAAACACCGGCCTCAGATCCCCCGGTCGGATGACCCGGTCACAGTCACTTGTGAGTTGAGGGATGAGGCTGAGCTTTCAGGGTTAACGGTTCTGCTGTATTGGAGGAAGGATGGTGATGGGGACTTCCAGTCGGTGCCAATGGACTTTGACGGCGGCGATACCTTTTCAGCGGCTATCCCTCCTCAGGAGGATGAAACAGTTGTTGAGTTTTATGTTGAGGCGGATGATGGAGCAAATGTAAGGAATTGGCCGGCACAGGTGGAAAGTGGAGGCAATCGCTGTAATGCGCTTTATCAGGTTAATGATAATTTCGAACCACTATCTTCACGGGCACCTGGTGATCAACCGGTCTATTACCTGATCATGACCGATGATGAAAAGGAGGAGATCGAGGATATCGGACAAAGTTCCAGTCGTTCGGAGAGCAATGCGCAGATGAATGTCACCTTTGTCAGCACTGAAAGCACCAGTATTAAAACCATCTACGGTGCCAGTGTCAGAAACAGGGGGGCTGGTTCCCGTGAAGGTCCGCCCAACAATTACCTGGTTGTTTTTCCATGCGACCATAAATGGAAGGGGGTAAGCGCAATGAAGTTCAATTGCCGCTATGTTCATTCACAGACTTCAGGTTCATGGCTTTTCCAGCTAATGGGCGTTGAGGTGCCTGACACCATTGCCGTTCAATTAAGGATAAATGGGGAAAACCTTGCCCAGTCAGGTGGTCCACTGATGTATGGCTCATATGCCATGGTTGAGGCACTGGACAGCGATTTTACTGCTGCGCACTGGCCGGATGATCCAAGAGGCAACCTCTATCAGGTCCGTGATGATGAGGAAACCGGTGATGAGGGGGATCTTCGTTACGAGGGCGAGGAGGCTGACGCTTACCGCAATACTTACTTCAAGCAAACCAATTCATCGGAGGATGACTGGAGTGACTTGATTGCGCTTACTGACGCACTTAACAACCTGCCTGCCGAAGGCTATCTTGAAAATATTTCAAGTCACGTCAATGTGGACCAATGGCTCACTCATCTCGCAGTCGATTCATTGCTCGGTAATCGGGAGGGAGGATTAAATGACGGGAAAGGGGATGATTATGTGCTTTACCGGGGAATTAAGGACCCCCGTTTTCGATTTGTGCCCCATGACCTGGACACCTTGCTCAGGGGGAATCCTACCAAGGATATCTGGGGGTATACCGAGCTTGATGGGCTTGAGAAGTTCCTTAATCATCCGGACATTATCCCGCTCTATTACGCCAAGCTGCTTGACCTCATTGAACGTGTTTATAGACCGGAAATTATTCAACCTGTCATTGCGCGAGCTGTAGGAGGTTTTGTATCCAGTAATGCCCTTGAAAGTTTACAGGATTTTGTTCCTGAGAGGATTGCCAACGTTTTATCGCAAATACCGCGAAGCTACTCGGTCACATCGAACCTTCCGAGCACGCAGGAAGGATACTTGCGGACAAATTCCGGTGAGGTGGATTTTTCTGGTGACTTTCATGCTGCCGCGGTTCGTTCGGTGCTGGTTAACGGGGTAAGCGCAACAATCGATGCAAAGGATGGAGATTGGAGCCTTAATGTCCCAGAAGGTGGAGGCGATGTTCTTAACCCGGGACTTAACCGGGTTGTTGTTGAGTTTTATTCAGGCAAATTCGGATCCGGTATTATGCAGCATATTGAATACCTGGATGTCTGGTACAATACGGGATCAGTAACTGAGGTATCCGGAACACTTTCCGGCGGCGTTGCTCAGGGGACTCTCAATATAGGGGTTCGTGACAGCTACAAGCCCGGTGTTCCAATTCTGGTGAAGCTCGATTTCCGCAGGGCTGATGGCAGCTATGCAACTGATGTCTGGGATGCGACGGCTGTACTGAATGCTGAAACCCCGGGTGTATCAATCACTCCAAATACAGTGGAACTGCGCAACGGTGTTGGCAGCGCACTTGTTTCCGTTGGTGGAGGTCCCGGTGGTGAGTCTGCGGTTCTTCTTCCACTTGGTTCAACATGGAAATACCTCGATGACGGATCTGATCAGGGTAATGCGTGGCGAGCGTCTGGGTTTGATGACTCTGCCTGGGAATCAGGACCAGCAGAGCTCGGCTACGGTGATGATGATGAGGAGACCGAGCTTAGCTATGGCGATTCCAGGAACAACAAGCATGCAACCACCTACTTTCGAACAACGTTTGATGTGGATGACTCATCAAAGGTTACCGGACTTGAACTCAGGCTTCTCTATGATGACGGCGCCATAGTTTACCTGAATGGCGAGGAATTTTTTAAGACATCCAACATGGAGTCGGATATGTCATATGACGAATTCACAATTGACGGGGATGACACGCCTGATGAAGATGAGGTTTTTCGTATTCCTGACCTGCCGAGTACTTTGTTGAGAGATGGAACCAATACCTTGGCTGTTGAAATCAAGCAGGGGGACGAGCGCAGTTCAGATATCAGTTTCAACCTGGCCTTAATTGGGCAGGTTGCCGGGAGCGGAGCCGACCCCGGTGATTTTATCCTAAGTGCCAATGCCAATGGGCAGGAAGTTTCAAAAGCGATCAAAAGTCTAGCAGGCGTTGAGGTAACGGAGATTTCAGGTGACCTCAACGGCGCTTCCAGTTCATGGAGTGGTGTCCTCAGGCTCACGGGTGATGTCACTGTTCCTAAAGGACACGTGCTTACTATTGAACCGGGGACCATGATAATGCTCGATGGCACCGTTGAGCCTGGAAGCAGCGCCGGTATTGACTTGAATATTGAGGGAACAATTAACTCACTGGGCACAAATAGTCAGCCTGTTACCTTTACCTCAAGCCAACCTGAAGCGATATGGGGGCAGGTGCTTTTTGACCAGTGTGAAGGGGCTGATTTTTCATTCACTAATTTTCACCGGGCAGGACATTCGCCGGCAGGTGGACATACAGACCATGGCAGGGTTTTAAGGGTGCTTGGATCAACTGTTGTCTTTAACGATTGTAACGTCACGGATAACCGCGGCAAGATTGGAGAAACAGAGGCAGAGGGTGGAATTGATTCAGAAATCGTTTTGCGCCGCTGTCACCTTGCGCGCTCTGTTATGGGATTGGAAACCTTTGATACGGGCGTGCTGGTTGAGGATACGTATATCACGGACATGCTTGGGGTGTTTAGGGAGGACGGTGTTACTGATGATAATGATGCAATTTATCTTCATGGTGCCGGTGACGGGCAGGAAATTACCCTGCGCAACATTGTCATTGCCTATATGGATGACGACGGAATTGATACCCTGGATGCTGACGTTAATGTGATTAATGTGATCAGTCGTAATTGTGCTGACAAGGGGGCGAGTCTCTTCAGTGAGGATGTATCGATAACGGGTGGTCTTTTTGTGAATAATGACATAGGAATTTCTGCCAAGGATGACGCTCGAGTCAGTCTTGATTTTGTGACGGTTGCCGGCAACCAATCCATTGGTATACAGGCAGAAAATAAAGACGGAAATGATGCCCCAAGCTTCTACAATATAGAAAACTCAATAATCTGGGGAAATGAGAACGAAATAAGGACGGATTTCGAGGACGGCGACATCACCGTAAGCTACTCGATCTTAGGTGAAGAGTGGGAGGGTGAAGCGAACATTTTTGCTGACCCTCTATTTGTTGGGCCTGGTTCAGGAAATTTTAAACTCAGGGAACAATCCCCGGCGATTGAGGCGGGAAACCCCGGCAAAGGAAGTCCTGACCTTGGTTACTACCCCTATCAACCTTCCGAAGGTGCAGAAGTTCGTTGGGTTGCTAGCTCCGGTCCTTACCATGTGATTGATGACGTTACCATTCCTGAAGGAACGGCCCTTGTTATTGAGCCGGGAACTTCAGTTTACTTTGACGAGGACAAGAAAATTACCATTAACGGAATTTCACGGATCGTCGGCACTCCAACGAGGAGGATACAGTTCTCGCCGGTTCCCGGTGTTTCCTTTGTCCCGGATTCCGCCGGGAATGGTTCCCTGCCTGATGCCCCTCCCAAATCAGAGGGCATTAAGATCATTGACTCAATGGACCCCAACAACAGGATTGCTCATATTGATATTGGTCATGCTCAGGACAGGGAGGGGGCAATTGGTATTATCCGTTCTCAGTGTGTTATCGATGACGTTCGATTTTACGGCACAAAAATCCGAATCCTTTATACATCAGATGCATCGATAATCCTGGAGAACTGTAGGTTTCCGGATGTTTTTGCACCTGACGAGAAGGCCGACGAGCTTGGTCTTGACAACATTTCTGAACAGGTAAAGGGGGAGGGGGAGATTCCTGAAGGAGGGCGATACATTATTCGCAATAATACTTTTGGAGTAACTAAAGGGCATAACGATGTGGTTGATGTGGACAGCGGCAGGAGACCGGGTCCGATTGTCCAGATTATAGGCAATACATTCACGAATACCGGTGATGAGCACATTGACCTTGGCGGCGATGTATACGTTGCAGGGAATCTCTTTAGAAATGTATTCAAGGACGATGAAACGTCTGACAGGGGATATGCGAATGCGATATCAACCGGTGATGCCGGCAACGGAACGACAATCGTTGTGGCAAGAAACGTTTTCTGGGATGTTGACCATTGTATTAACCTCAAGATTGATACCGCTACGGTCTTTGAAAGTAACACTGTCTACAAAATACATCCGGACTTTAATGACAGGTTTGACAATCCCAGTGTTGCATCTGTCGTCAACCTCTTCATTCCAACAGATACAGACGAGGACGCAACCCATGGCGATGCAGCGTATGTTGCCGGGAACATACTGATGGATATACCAAGGGTTTTCAGTGGCGCTGATGATTCGCGTGAGGAGCCATTCCCGACCACCCCCCTTGAATTTGCCGACAACCTTGTCGACCCGGACATCAGTGATATTTCTATCGGAAGGAACCATGAGGGGCAGACCATTTATGACCTTGGCGTAAGGAATGAGAATGATATTGCGCAGTTTGTGGATCAGGAAGGTGGAGATTTCTCGCTCGCCCCAGGTTCCCCGGGAACGATGAGCCATCCTCTTGGCCATGATCTTGGGGCAATGATACACGAGGGCATATTTATAAATGGCGAACCTCCTGCAATTACCAGTTCCACTGAGGCGAGTCTTATCGTTGGCGGGCCCGGAATATGGAGTTACAGGTGGCGGATTAATGGGGGGGAATGGAGTGCGGAGTTGCCGATTGGCAATGGCTTTGACCCCCCTAACAAGACAGTTCGGATTGCAGGCATCGAGTTAAGTGACCTTGATGACGGCACCTATTATGTAGAAGTGGAGGGTAAAACTTTTGCCGGGGAGTGGCAAAATGTACCCACGCGCAGCAGGACATGGACAGTCGATCAGTTTCTTCCTGGGCGGGTCGTCATAAATGAAGTTCTCACAGTAAACAATGCTTCCTATGAGCATGAGGGAACATATCCTGATGTCATTGAGCTCTATAACCCCGGAACAGAAGATTATGACCTGAGTGGTCACTGGGTTTCAGATGATCCTGATAATCCCTCGAAATTTGTATTTCCGGCTGGCAGTGTCATGCCTGCCGGCGAATTTCTAGTCATTTATGCAGATGCCAACCCTACATCAGGCATTCATCTTGGATTTACCCTTGACCGCTCCGGCGAAGACCTTGCCATTTATCGGGATGGAAGTGTTATTGATTCCATAAGTTTTGGGGCTCAGGCATCCGATCTGTCAATTGGAAGAGATGTCAACACCGGCAAGTGGCAACTGAACAAGCCAAGCATTGGGCAAGTGAATGAATCACAACGCACAGGCAACTCATCTCGTGTAATGATCAGTGAGTGGTTCACCAACGGGCAGGTGGCCCTCGATCGTGAGTTTATAGAAGTATATAACCCTGAAGATTTGCCGGTTGATATCTCGGGAATGCTCCTCACCGACAGCCCCAACACAGCTTTGAGGCGTCATGTGATTTCTCCTTTAACCTTTGTTGAGGCTAACGGATACGCCGTGATCTCCGGCCTTGATTTCAATCTATCCTCCACCATGGACTTACTCGGTCTTTTTTCTGCAGACGGTGATTCCATTGATTCCGTAATCTATGGCGTTCAGTCAGAAGACTATTCACAAGTTCGTGACGTGGAAGGCGGCGGAACGATTTCCTTTCAAAGGGTGCCTACGCCAGGTGCTCCAATTCCAGGGGAGTTGTTAAATGAACGCCTTGTGCTC
The DNA here is from genome assembly GCA_902589825.1 of uncultured Verrucomicrobiota bacterium. GTDB lineage: Bacteria > Verrucomicrobiota > Verrucomicrobiia > Verrucomicrobiales > DEV007 > CACIUL01. The sequence continues at coordinate 1,916 of CACIUL010000028.1, read as the reverse complement.
CTGTTGGATAACCTCAGGATTAATGAGTTGATGTTTAATCCTCTCGGCGGGTCGGAGTACGAGTATGTTGAGTTAGTCAATACCGGCGAGGTGCCAATTGACCTTGCCGGTGTCCGTTTTACTGAGGGCATCCGTTTCGTTTTTCCCGAAATAGTCCTGGCGCCGGGCGATCAAGTGCTGGTTGTCGCAAGTTTAGCCGATTTCATTCAACGTTATGGGAATGAGTTGAATGTTGCCGGGCAATATTCTGGTAAGCTCGACAATGGAGGTGAATCCCTCGTCCTTGCGTTACCTGAACCTTATGACGTCGCGATTATGCGCTTTTCCTACAATGATGACTGGTTTGCAGAGGCGGATGGAAGTGGCGCATCGCTGGAGGTGGTAAGCCCGGCTATTGAAGCAAGCGATTACCAGGGGCGGCGAGCGTGGCAAAAAGGAGAATATCTGGGTTCACCTGACGGGCATTTGATATCCGAGAGTTTTGCCCAGTGGGCTTTACGTGAAGGTCTTGGTATTGCTGTCGATGAAGATGTTGATGGTGATGGGCTTGGAAATCTCTTGGAATATCTTTTCAATACAGATCCACGTATTCCCGGAAAGCTGCCGTCTCCAAGGATTATTAACAGCAATGAAGCTTCAGGGATTATGCTCTGGGAAGTGAATTCAGATATCCGTAAAAACCCGGTAGGAGTCGTTATTGAAGTGTCACCTGATCTGACCTCTTGGCAAGAGTTGCCCTCCGAGACGATCGTCGGGGCAACGAGTTTGACCTACAGGATGAAATTGCCGTTGAGCTTCAGGACGCAATTTATCAGGCTTAGGGCAAGGTTGGATGATTAATTGCGGTTTAATCCGGCTGGTAAGGGGGGCAGGCTCTAGGCTGGGGTCAGCTTGAGGAGAAGGTCACCGGTTTCAAGGTTGTCTCCAACAGCGACCTCGATTTTTTCGATCGTTCCGGAATGAGGCGAGGTAACGCTGGTATACATCTTCATTGCTTCAAGGGTTAGTAGTGGTTCACCCTCGTCAACATTCTGACCAAGTGTGACGGCAAGCTCTGAGACAAGTCCTGGCATTGGGGCTCCGATATGGGTTGCATCATCGGGGTCGGCCTTTGGACGGGAGACGGTTGAAGGTGCAAGGCTTGAATCCTTGATCAGGGCATGCCGTGCAGTGCCGTTGAGTTCAAATATAACGCTCCTTCTTGCATCCTGATCGGGTTCACCAACGTTGATCAGCCTCACGAAAAGCGTCTTTCCAAGCTCAATATCAATACTAATCTCCTCACCGCTCTGAAGACCGTAAAAATAGGCGGGGGTGGGTAATACGCTTAGATCGCTGTAAAGCGAGCGGCTTTGAGCAAAATCAAGGAATACCTGAGGGTACATCAGGTAGCTCCAGAAGTCATTTTCAGTAGCAGGGGCGCCTAGTTTCCCCTCCAGTTCCTCACGCACATGATCGAAATCAACCGGTGTTGCATGGTTTCCTGGGCGGTCAGTGATCACGTCGCGTTTGCCAACAATCACTTCTTGAACATCCTTCGGCCAACCGTTCATGGGCTGTCCAAGACCACCACTCAACATATCGACAACAGATTCAGGAAATGCTGTCCCTTTGGGCAGGTTAGTGACATCGGATGGCTTTATTCCCTGAGTGACAAGGAACATTGTCATGTCGCCAACCACCTTGCTTGATGGAGTTACCTTAACTATGTCGCCAAAGAGTTCGTTAACCTCTGCGTAGCACTGTGCGATTTCAGGCCAACGTGCCCCAAGGCCCATGGCTTCAGCCTGTTCCTTTAGGTTGGTGAATTGGCCTCCTGGCATTTCGTGAAGGTATACCTCAGCAGTGCCGTGCGGTGGAGATGTGTCAAAAGGGAAATAGAACTTACGGACAGCTTCCCAGTAGTCTGAAAATGC
>CACIUL010000027.1 GCA_902589825.1 uncultured Verrucomicrobiota bacterium | reverse complement strand
CTGGCTGCCCATTGAAGGTCCGCCCTTACGGCCGTTGACTTCATGAGCGGATCCTTGTGTAACTTTCCATAAGCCTCCAGCTCGCCTGCCAGTCGCCGGATTTCCTCGCGGTATTCTGGGATAAAAAAGGCATTTCGCAACTCATTGGGATCCTTTTCCAGATCAAAGAACCCGGGAGGATCGCCGGGTGAAATCACCAGCTTGTGCCTCGGGGTAAACGCTCCGAGCCAGCTCTTGCCTCCGGATTTTCCACCACCAATACGCACGAAGGCAATGTCCTTCCAGCCTGCCGGGGCCTTGCCGCTGCGCAACAATCCTGAGGCATCGCGCCCCTCACAGGGTTCCTTGAAGTCCACTCCCAGCAATCCCAGCAGGGTCGGCTTGAAGTCCACTGTGCCAAGGGCCTGGTGAATCACTGTGCCCGGCTTGATATACCCGGGAGCATGCACAATAAAAGGAATCCGCGCTGATCCCTCGCAGGGTATACCCTTGTTGTGGCGCCCGAGCTCACCACACATGTCACCGTGATCGGAAGTGAAGACAATCAGGGTCCTTTTAAGGATATCGTGGGTTCGCAGCTCATCGAGAATCCTGCCGACATTATCGTCAATGCACTTCACCATGCCGAAGTAGAGTGCCATCTGGCGCGCATTGAACCGGCTCTTCATTACCTGCTGGAAGGATGACAACCCCTCCCCCTTGGCAAGCGCACTGGCAGGCTGACGGAAACGGGCAGGGTTAAACATGGTGTCATAGGGGGCACGGACCGTATTGGGACCGTGCGGGTCGGGAATAGCCACCATGTAACAGAAAGGCTTGTCCTTGTTGACTCGGATAAAGTCGATGGTGCGATCGGCCAGGAAGTCCGTGGTGAAGGTTTTCTCATCAGCCCCGTCAAGGCTGTAGGTGGGTTGACCCGCCTTTCTTGCGCCAACACGCGGACCTTTCGGGCCTATTTCCAGCTTCTTCCAGTGGCCACGATTGAACATGAAGCGATTGTCGCTAAACCCGAAGTTCTTGGCAGGTTTCCAGCCGGGCTTGGCATCCCCCTCAAGGTGCCACTTGCCGGCATACCCGGTGGCATAGCCACGACGTTTCAGCACCTCGGCAAAGGTGACCACGCTGTCCTTAAGCGGAATATTGTTGGAAATCGCCCCCGCATTCTGCGGATAAAGCCCGGAAATCAACGCCGCGCGTGACGGAGTGCAGACGGGTGAAGTGGCATAGTACCGGTCACAGATGGCACCGTTACTGGCAATCCAGTCAATATGCGGCGTATCCACCTTGACCCCCTTGCCCCAGACAAAAGCCTGCTCCTCGGGCATCAGGCCACGGTAGCATCCCAGGGTGCGGAAGTTGTGCTCATCGGTCTGGATCACGAGCACATTCATGGGCTGCTGCTTTGCAGAAACGGCCAGTTGCAGGACAATGAACAACAGGAAAAAGGGTCTCATCTGCAACAGTGTAAACCCCGGCAGTGCCTTTCGACAACCTGGAAGAATTCCCTGCCTGTTAGATTGCGCTACATGCGATGGGGCATCATCCCGTGCGGAGCCTGCAAAAACCCGGCAATGGCACTCATGATCGAGTGGAAAGAGGGACCAATCATGAAAATGAAGCTCAATACAAGGATGACAATGTAGAAGATCCTCTTGCCCTCAACGTCAAACATCAGCAGGTAAAGCAGCCCGCCAACCAGGGACAATGCCGCAATACAGGCAATCCAGTTGAGCTTACTCGTTGAGTTAAAGTAATGGTATTGCTGATCCCTGAACTCAATGCCCACCTTTGTAAGCTCGTCACTAAGCTCCGGGGATACCGGTGGCGTCGGCTTGTTCGGCATCCTGGGAGGGGTAAACTTATCCCCCACCCTCTTCACGTATTCCTCATAATCGGTCTTGTAGAGGTCGAGCATGTCGTCGTAATGCTTCTTCTCGGTCTCGAAGTGGGCCATGCGCAACTCATACTCCTTTTGCCGGGCTGGAAACGACGCCTCCATGCCCTTGCGGGCTTCCTCGGCCATGATATTGCTTGAAGACAACCTGATGGTATTAAGCGTCAGGACCTGCGAACGCAGGTAATAGGTTGAGAAAAGAAGCACCAGGAAAGCGGCGATCGTCGTGTATTTGGCAATGGTAATGTTTTTTTTCACCGGGATCAGGAAGTTAATCATTCATGCAGTCAGCAGGTGCGTTGCGCCCGTGCCTCTCATAATTACTCCAATTTGCCGCGACTTATCACCAGGGCACAATCAAAAAAAATGATCAGAACATTGATGCAACCAATGATCCGGAAAGGTTGAGCTGCCTTTTTTCAGGATCCCTCCCGCCGGGCAATGACAGCCACATGGCGGTCAATGGATTTTCCCGGGTAGGACAGCTCGCGCGAACTTGGATTTCGCTCGGTAACCAGAACCTCCCCACCCAGTGACTTGATCAACTCCAGCGCCAGGAGATGCTCGCGGTCAAAATAGGAAGTGATGAGCAGGATTCCGTTATCAGCGATCCTTGCGAGGGCAAACTCATAAATGCGCTGCCATACAGCCCGGTCATGCCAGAGGTTCTGGTGGCGGATAAAGACCACGTCATAGTTCTCGGGAATTTCCCCGTATCCCACCAACCTGGTCGCGTCATCGGCAATGAACTCAACGTCAAGTCCCTCGTCACGGCGGCGGATCTGGCGGACTCCCGCAGCAGCAAACATTCTTTCTGTCGCGGCATAGCGCCTCCTTGCCTTGTCGATCTCGGCATGACGCAAGTCCATCGCAAACTGGCGAACCCGCCTGCCACCGCGCCCCCAGAAAGCCGAGAGCACGGCACCCTCCTCACAATAACCGCAGGCCAGATTCAACAGGTTGACGCTCTCGCCTGTCCCTCCCGGCACCCGCCCGGACTGAACAACGACCTTTTCACACATGGCCCACAACCTGCGCATGTCCTCCCCGAAAAATTCGCTGCGCTCAAACTCCGCACGGAGCGCCTTGACCACACGCGGATCAAGGTTCTCGGCACTTTGATTGCCGGAAAAGTGCATCAAAAGGGCATCAAACATGGATTCCCCCGTTCCTGAACCGGTGGCGGCAGGATCAATAATTATTGAGGAATCAGTGTCCGGGTCGTGCGGCATGGCGCAGAAAACAGCCCGTTACTATCGTTCATTGGCAGTAAAATGTCGACTGGATGACTGAAAAAGATATTTACCCCGGTTGAGACACGCTCAATACTCGACATTGCATTCACGAGGATTTAATAATAAATCCATTACAGCAAAAACCATGAAAACTCTCACCTATATCACCCTGTTGTCACTGTTTGCCATCCAGGCACACGCGGATCATCACGCCGGCAAGGCCGATGCCGGGTTTAAGCCCATCTTTGACGGCAAATCACTCAAGCACTGGAATGGAGACCCAAAGTTCTGGAGTGTCCAGGACGGTGCCATCACCGGACAGACCACCCGCGAAAACCCCACACGGGGCAACACATTCATTATCTGGGAAGGCGGAAAGCCTGCCGATTTCGAACTCAAGCTGAAATTCAAGATCAGTGGCGGCAATTCAGGTATCCAGATTCGAAGCTTCAAGATTAATGGTGCTGATGAATGGAGAATCGGCGGTTACCAGTCTGATTTCGAGGCCGGCGACAACTGGACCGGTACCCTTTACGGCGAGAGGTTCGGCGGTGTCTTCGCCAAGCGCGGACAGCGTGTCACCGTCGGAGCAGACGGTAAAAAGACCCAGGGGGAACCTGTTGGTAACCCTGCCGAGCTGAACAAGGCCATCAAGAAGGGCGACTGGAACGAATATCACATTATTGCCAAGGGCAACCACATCAAGCAGTCCATCAACGGGACCCTGATGGCTGAGGTCACCGACAATGGCCCGAAGAAGCGGGGTGAGGGATTAATTGCCCTGCAGTTGCACGCCGGTCCTCCGATGAAAGTCCAGTTCAAGGATATCATGCTCAAAGAGCACAAGGGAAACAAGGGAGACAAGGGAGACAAGGGGAAGGACACCAAGAAGATCTGCTATGTGTCCCACAAGGGATCACACGGACGTGGCCAGCATGAATATGCCGCTGGTTGCAGGCTAATGGGAGAGTGGCTTGAAAAAGCCTATCCCGGCCAGGTCGAGTCAGCCTACTCAATCAACTGGCCCAGTGACCCTGACACGTTCTTCGAGGGAGCCGACACGGTCGTTTTCTTCTGCACGGGCGGTGGCGGTCACCTGGTCAACCGTCATGTTGCTGAGTTTGACAAGTTGATGCGCAAGGGCGTGGGGATTGCCTGCCTGCACTACGGAGTGGAGGTGCCTATCGGCCCCTCAGGCAAGGGTATGCTCAACTGGATGGGCGGATTTTTCCAGACCCACTGGTCCGTCAACCCCCACTGGGTGGCAAACTTCAAGGTGTTCCCAAATCATCCTGCAGCCAACGGCATCAAGCCCTTTGAATCCAATGATGAGTGGTATTTCCACATGAAATTCCGCAGCAACATGGAGGGAGTGACCCCCATCCTGTCGGCGATCGCCCCTGAATCCACGATGAAAAGGCGCGATGGGGCGCACTCCGGCAACCCGGCAGTGCGCAAGTCGGTGGCGGCAGGAGAACCACAGCATGTCGCATGGTGCTACCAGCGCGGTGAAGACTACAATGATGGACGTGGCTTCGGCTTTACCGGGCTCCATTATCACAAGAACTGGGTCGATGACAATTTCCGCAAGACGGTCCTCAATGGCGTTGCCTGGACAGCAAGGCTCAAGATACCCGAAAACGGCGTTGCATCACCAACCCCGACAAAGGAAGACCTTGTGGAAAGCATGCGGTTGATCTACAACCCGCCAAAGTAACGGCCTTTTATCCAGGTCCAGGACCTTTCTATTCATCCACAGGCGGGGACACCTTACCGGTGTCCCCGTCTTCTTTCGTATCCTGGTTCTCAACAACCGGATCTGGCAAGAGCTGCTTGACGTCACTGAATGCCTTCTGCAGGGCATTGCGCGATCCCATTCCCAGTATGCCGAAACCGCCAAGCCCGGCAGCAAAAAGAGTGGCCATGAAAAAAGGAACCATCACCGGCAAAAGCGGCCCGGCCACCACCTTCGGTATCATCAGGCAGCCGGCAATCAAAACCACTGATGCCAGGGAAAAATAGAAGCCATAATCCATGTCAAAGGAGACGCCATCCTCCACGCCCAGCGCGGCATTGAATTCCCTCTCAAAAAAATGACCATATATCACCCCGATAAAAACCAGGGCGACAAGCAGCACCCCGGAAATCAGGATACCCATGCCTGAGTTATCGGCATCCCGGCTGAGAATATTCGTAACAGAGATCAATCCGGTTAAGAGCAACATTACCAGCGAAACAACGAGGACCATCTTTGAAATGCCGAAATACTTTGGAGCCGCATTCTGGCCCGGCAATGCCACCTGCTCCTCCGAGGCCAGCACGATATTCACCGCGCTCAATTCCGTCCTGCCTGCCGTCGTTGTGGTACTCACCCATGGCATGAATGCGGCAACCAGGAAAACCAGGACAGCAAGCACGCCAACCCAGCGCAGAAAGCCTAATGCATTTGGACGGGCGGAGGATGCCGCGCCGGCACGCCTGGCCTCATGCTTCTTCTCCCGGTCATCAGGTATTGCCTTAACAGGCGCATTGCCTGCTTGTCCCGGGCCGGGCGCCGGTCCAGGGGCGGACTGCAGTTTTGTCGACTTCTCGCGCAGGGCTGCCTCAGGAACAGGTGGAGGGGTTAACCCCTGCTCATCGGCGGGATCCTCCTCCCCGGATGCCCTCATGCTCTCAGCCCTGTCCAGCACCTGCTCGAGCCGGGTCCAGCCATCCAGGCCCGCCCCCCAGGCCAATTCACCCGGAGAAACCCCTCCAGCGTTGATTTTCTGACGCAATTCACCGGCTTGAAACGGCCCGGTACACTTGCCACCCCTGATGAGAAATATCTTCATTGTATCTGATTTCCCCAAATACAGGCCCACTGCGTGAAGATTCAAGACATTTCATAGACAACAGGGTATCACCAATGATGCTTGTCACACTACCCAGTGAATGTTAAATGTCGCTGGTAATGAGTTCCATGATTGAGGCCCTAATCAAGGCAGCATACGACCACAAGGCCAGCGACCTGTTCCTGAGTGAAGGCAACATCGCGCGCATGAAAGTGGGAGGAGAATTAATGACGGCAGGAGATGACCCGGTTGAAACCGAGGACATTGAGGCTTTCTGGAAGCGGTGCGGAGCCGATCCGGATTATGATGGTGACAGGGACACAAGCTACGTGGCACACAACAATGTCCGCTTCAGGGTGAACCTGCACCGGCACCTGGGAAAACTGGGAGCCGTATTGAGGCAAATCAACACGGAGATTCCAAACCTGGAGTCACTCGGCCTACCCGTCGAGTTGCTGACCAAATGGGTGCAATCCGCATCAGGTATCGTCCTTATCACCGGCCCCACGGGATCGGGAAAATCCACCACCCTTGCCTCATGCCTCGAGTGGTTGAACAACCAGTTGAGCAAGCACGTAGTCACCATTGAGGATCCGATCGAGTATCTTTTTGAGTCCAAGAAAAGTCTCTTTACCCAGCGCGAAGTCCATACTGACACGGATTCTTTTGCCCGTGGCCTGCGCAGTTCACTGCGGCAGGCACCGGACGTCATCCTCGTTGGTGAAATAAGGGACCCAGAGACCGCCCAGATTGCCCTGCAGTCTGCCGAAACCGGCCACCTTGTCCTGGCCACCCTGCACAGTGCCAACGTTTCGGAAACCGTCGAGCGACTGACCAACCTCTTCCCAAGCGAGGAACGTTCCTCTCAACTTCTGCTGTTATCCAACCTCCTGGTGGGAATCTGTTGCCAGAAACTTCTCCCGGGTGCCAATGGAGGCTTGCATCTGGTTACCGAGCATGTCGAGAATACGGGTGTCGTGCGCACCTACCTGCGTGAATCAAGAATCCCGGAAATTATTGACTTTATGGCACGCGGGGACAACCCCAACAACAAGCTCTTCATGCACTCCCTGGTCGAAAGCGCCCAGGCAGGCCACCTGACCCATGAGGAAGCTGCAACGGCTTCAGGTAATGAATCCGACTTCGACCGTGCGATGCGCGGTATTTCCTGATCAAATCCCATGAGCGAAAAAAAGCACATCGTTGATTATCTCACCCAGACCTGCAACCAGGGAGGATCTGACCTCCACATCACCGCCGGGGCACCCCCTGCATGCCGCATTAATGGCCTGCTGACCCCGCTTGAGGATCACGACATTGACCCTGATGAGGCCAAGGAACTCGTGCTCGGGGTAATCACAGAATCCCAACGCAGCAGGCTCGAGGAAAATCTTGAACTGGACTTCTCGGTGTCCGTGAAGGATGTCGGGCGCTTCAGGGCCAATGCCCACTATGCTAGTGGGACCATCGAGGGAGCCTTCCGTTATATTCCAACAGAAATTCCCACGCTTGAAACGCTCGGCCACTCACAGACTGTCTCCGAGTTATGCAATCTCCAGCAGGGCCTGGTGCTTGTCACAGGCGTGACCGGTGCAGGCAAAACCACGACCATCGCGGCGATGATCCAGAAAATACTCCGCGAGCGCTCGGTGGTTGCAGTTACCATTGAGGACCCGATCGAGTATGTCTTCGAGCACGCCTGCGGCCTGGTGAAGCAACGGGAAATAGGAGAAGACACCAAGAGCTTCTCCAATGCCCTCCGCTCAGCACTGCGGCAGGACCCGGACGTGATTGTGGTCAGTGAATTAAGGGACCTTGAAACCATACGCACGGCAATCACCGCTGCCGAGACAGGCCACCTGGTCATTGCCACGCTGCATACCATTGATGCACCCAAGTCACTTGACCGCTTAATTGACGTGTTTCCTGCCGAGCAGCAGGAAATGATCGTGACACAGCTTGCCAACTGCCTGGAAGCCGTTATTTCGCAGCGCCTGCTTCTCCGCCAGGATCAACCGGGCAGGGTTATGGCTTCGGAAATAATGAAGGTCAATCACGGTATTCGTGCATGCATTATCGAGCGAAAATTTGAGCAGCTTCTCGGATTAATCCAGATCGGCTCACAGGACGGAATGCATGCCATTGATGAGAGCCTCGCCCACCTCCTTGTAAACAGGCACATCTCCTATAATGATGCCATTATCCATTGCCGTGACTCGGAGTTTATCCAGGAACGTTACAATACTGCACAAGCCGCCAAATAAACGCCCAGCCTGACAGGCTTGCCTAAAGGGCCACCTGAGCTGATAATCCAAGCCCCAAAATAGACACCATGATACTAGACCAATTCTGGAAGATTATTTTTGTCATACTCCTGTGTATCGGGTTTTCATTCTGGTGGAAAATGAAGAAAAGCCAGAAGGCCCACACTTTCCTCCTTGACGAGCTGGGAGACCTGATCACCACGGTGGTAAAGCCTGCATCCCCGAATGCAGAGAAAAAATTCCGGGAACGCTTCTATAAGTCCATTGAAATCATTCGCCAGATTGAAGAGATCCTGGAGGAGGATTTCGAGATCAACCAGATCATCAGCGAGGCCATACAAAGATCGGAAGCACCTGGTGACTTCCCGCGTAATGCAGTCGCGGATTGCTTCGAGACTAACTATGAGCACGCAAGGAGCTTTGGCCTGCTTGATGATGATGCGGCCATTAACCGTCTTGAACAGGGGCTGGCACCGGTTATCACGCAAGGGAACTGGGCTGGCGAAACAGTCGTTCTTGGATACTTCATTGTGCCATCGGTTAATGATTCCATAAAGAACCACATTGCCAATCGCCTGCTGCTGCCCGGCAGCATCAACGAAATGATGCAACTTGAGGATTACAGCCGAAGGGTAAGGAACAAGGCGGATGAGTTTCGCAGGGCAAAGATCCTTGACCAGGGTTCTTTCGATGAAATCGAAAACATCCACAAGGACAGGGTTGCGCGCTCTAAGGAATGACCGGTCCCGCTATGCTTACCTTTAAATTTCTCGCGGCACCTTGAACCGCTCCATCCTATTTGTCTGCACCGGCAATGTGTGCCGCAGCCCGATGGCTGAGGGACTTTTCCGTTCCATGGTTGCCGGGGAGGATGGGGACTGGGAAATCCGTTCCGCAGGCATCGCAACGGGTGGCGGCCAGCCGCCAAGCGCACATACACTATCAATCCTCAAGGAGAACAATATTGACCTTTCAGGCAACCGCAGCCAGGCAATCAATACTGAGCTGGTCAACAGTGCCAGCCACATCCTTGCCATGTCAGCCAGTCACCTTTACACCCTGGATGCCGTGTTCCCCCAGGCAGCCGAAAAGACCTTCCTTATGACAGAGTTCTGCACTGAGGATTCAATCCGCGGACAGGACATTCCCGACCCAATCGGGGGCGGACTTGCCGCATATACCGAGGTCCGGGATATGCTGATGGAGACATTGCCCAGCATTATCCAGTTCATCCTTAAAACCCCAACCGAAAAGAAATAAAGACCAGCAAATGTCTTCACTCCAATCCATAGCCATTGCCTCCGACCATGCAGGGTTCACGCTCAAGCAAAAACTGGCCTCCAGCCTGAAGGAGGCAGGCCACGAGATATTCGACCTTGGAACTGACAGTGCCGATTCTTCCGATTATCCCGACTACGCGCACGCGGTGAGCAGGAATGTCGCATCCGGAAATGCTCAGGTTGGAATTCTTGTTTGCCATACCGGGATTGGCATGAGCATTGCCGCAAACCGGCACCCGGGCATCCGCGCCGCGGTCGTTGACAACCCGGAATATGCCAGCCTTACGCGTATTCACAATGGGGCAAACATTCTCTGCCTCGGGGCTCACAGGCTCGATGAGGAACAAGCCGCGGCAATTGTATCCGCTTTCCTGGCTGCCGAGTTTGAAGCCGGAGGCAGGCACGAGCGACGGGTTGCAAAGATCAATGGCGCTACAGGGGCCATCGCCTCCCAGGATCCTGAACTCGCCGATGCAATCAGTCGCGAATCCGAGCGCCAGCAAAATAATATTGAGTTGATTGCCAGCGAAAACTTCGCCAGCAGTGCTGTTCGTGAGGCACAAGGCAGCCACCTTACCAACAAATACGCCGAGGGATACCCCGGGCGGCGCTGGTATGGAGGATGTGAAAATGTCGACACGGCTGAGTCACTTGCCATTGAGCGGGCAAAGCAAATCTTCGGGGCAGAGCACGCCAACGTTCAACCCCACTCGGGTTCACAGGCAAATGCAGCGGTCTATTTCTCTGCACTTGAATATGGGGATACCATACTGGCCATGGATCTCTCCCACGGCGGACACCTCACCCACGGGCATCCGGCTAACTTTTCAGGCCGTTTCTATAAAGTTGCCGCCTACGGGGTAAATGAGCAAACCGAGCAGATCGACTATGATGCGCTGCAGCAGCAGGCAGAGGAAGTGAAGCCCAAAATGATCACTGCAGGTGCTTCAGCCTATCCCAGGGTCATCGATTTTGAGCGCATGAGCGCCATTGCAAGGTCCGTCGACGCCCTGCTTTTCGTCGACATGGCCCACATTGCCGGCCTTGTTGCCGGCGGGGTTCACCCATCCCCTGTCGGTCACGCCGACTTTATCACAACCACCACCCACAAGTCCCTGCGGGGACCTCGTGGCGGACTCATACTGTGTGGCGAAGCATGGGCAAAGAAAATCGATGCCATGGTCTTTCCGGGTATCCAGGGGGGACCTCTCATGCATGTCATTGCCGCAAAGGCAGCATGCTTTGCTGAAGCCATGACGGAGCAGTTCAAAACTTACCAGCAACAAGTGGTCAGTAATGCAATCACCCTTGCCCTGCGACTTGACCATCACGGCTATCGACTGATATCGGGAGGCACCGAAAACCACCTGATGCTGGTCGATGTCCGGCCCGGGGGAATAAACGGTAAAATCGCCCAGGCAACCCTTGATGAAGCCGGGATCACGGTAAACAAGAATTCCATCCCGTTTGATACCGAGAGCCCGTTCAAGGGGGGAGGCATTCGTATTGGCACCCCGGCGGTAACGACCCGCGGCATGGGCAACCAGGAAATGGAGCAAATCGGCGACTTCATTCATGAAGCCCTTGAGCACAGGGATGACCCCGACGTGATTCACTCCATACGGGACCGGGTCATCAAGCTGAATGCAGATTTCCCACTGCCTTGAGCCATTAATCGAGGGCAATAAAGATCGTTACCCTGTTCAACTTCCGCAGATGTATCATCCCTTGCATGCAATTATTGGCCAAGGCAGGCAGAAGGCTGTATGACCCATCATGTCGATTTCCTCGAACAACCCCCTCAGGGAGGAACTGCTTTCCCGGCAGGTAGCCAAGCCATGCTCGATGGTCATTTTCGGAGCAACCGGTGACCTCACGCACCGCAAGCTGATTCCCGCCCTCTACAACCTGGCGGCTGATAATGATCTGCCCCCGGGGTTAAAGGTCACCGGTTTTGCCCGCCGGGAAAAAAATGACCTTTCCTGGCGCAATGAACTGGAAGAATCCAACAGGAAAAATTCACGCAGCGGTCATGACCCGGAAACCTGGAAAAATTTTGCAGCCAGCATTTCCTATCACCAGGGAGACTTGAATGATACCGAGGCCTATCACGACCTGGCAAAGCACCTCGACAGCATTGATGATGCTTCAACCACCCAGCATAACAGACTCTTCTATCTTTCCACAGCACCTGAATTTTTCCCGGTCGTCCTGGAAAACCTGAAGGCAGCTGGGCTGAACCAATCAAGAAACGGGGGCTGGTCACGGGTCATTATCGAGAAACCACTGGGCAGTGACCTTTCCACGGCACAGGAATTAAACCGTGTGTTGAGCAACACCTTCAATGAGGATGATACCTACAGGATAGACCATTACCTGGGCAAGGAAACCGCGCAGAACATCATGATACTGCGTTTTGCGAATGCCATTTTCGAACCCCTGTGGCGAAGCCGGTTCATCGAACAGGTCCAGATCACCTGTGCTGAGGACCTTGGCATGGAAGGCGGTCGTGGCGGCTATTACGATACGGCTGGTGCCACCAGGGACATGGTGCAGAATCATTTAATGCAGTTGCTCTGCCTGATTGCCATGGAACCTCCCACTGACCTCTCTGCAGACAGTGTGCGTGACGAGAAAGTCAAGGTGCTCAGGTCCTTAAGGAGAATGGGGCCGGACGAGGTGAAAAGAAACGTGGTCCGGGCCCAGTATACCAGTGGCGAGATAAACGGTCAGCCATTGCCCGGCTATCTCCAGGAGGAAAGGATAACTGAAAACAGTAGAACTGAGTCCTATGTGGCAATGCGGGTCTTTATCGACAACTGGCGGTGGGAAGGCACCCCTTTCTATATCCGCATGGGAAAAAGGCTGCCCAAGAAAGCCACAGAAATATCCCTTCACCTCAAGCGACCTCCCAATGTTTTGTTTCAAAAGCTGCCAAGCATCGACGGGAGCAACGTGCTGACCATGCGAATCCAGCCCGATGAGGGGGTTTCAGTGCGCATGCTTTCCAAACTGCCGGGTAACGACCTGAAAATCGAGCCGGTCAAAATGGACTTTCACTACCTGTCCTCCTTCGGTAAGGGGTCTCCCGAGGCATATGAACGCCTGCTGCTCGATGCCATGGCCGGAGACGCCACGCTCTTCGCCCGGCGCGACGAGGTCGAAAATGCATGGCTTTTCATCGATGCCATACAGAATGCGTGGCATGACAATGACAACCCGCCGGCGATGGCAGAATACCCGGCAGGTTCATGGGGACCCGTTGAAGCCGATCAACTCCTTGGAGAGCGGGGACACAAGTGGCGTGAGATATAAGTTCGTTTAGTGCCGTGGCCTGACCCTCAGGGGCTCATCTCGCAATGGGAAAGAACAGCGAGGTGCAAAGCGCCATTACTTAATGACGATTAAAGCGTGCCATTGCCCTTTGCGCCTCACGGTCCTGCACCTTTTTCTTCAGCGTCTCTCGCTTGTCATGCTGTGCCTTGCCCCGGCCAAGGCCCAGCTCGAACTTTACCCTGCGGTTTTTCCAGTATACACGTAATACAGGCAGTGAAAGGCCCTTCTCGTTGAGCTTTCCCTTTATCTTCTCGATCTCTCGGCGATGCATCAACAGGCGGCGCATCCGCCTGGGCTCATGCTGCTCATGGCTGGCAGCCTCGTAGGGCTTAATATCGCAGCCGGCCACGAAAAGCTGGCCGTGATGCACCACCCCAAAGGAATCCCTCAAGTGAATATGACCGGCACGAATTGACTTTACCTCAGTGCCTTTCAGCTCCACCCCTGCCTCGAATTTTTCCAGTATCTGGAAATCGTGAAGCGCCTTCCGGTTGTTGGCAATATCCTGCGACATTCTGCCGTGGCTGTTCTCTGCCACAAGTCAGGTGCAGAGAAAGCAGCCCTATTCTGCCTCTTTAATGCCCTGCCCGTCATCGATGACAATCTTGCCTTCGATAATCTCGGTAAGGGCAATGTCCGCGGCACCAAGCCGCTCGACCACCGTGATTAATGGGCTGCGACCGTTATTCAATTGACGCACCCGCTTGGAAACCATGTTGATTAAAAGAGTGCTATCCTCAACAACTTCCGATGCTTTCTCTACAAGTTCGGTTTTCATGACGGTTTATCTAAAGGGGTGTTTAAGCAGGGTTTCCTTTCAGGGCGGCCTTTAACTCCTCCCAAACCACAGGCTGATTCAATCAGCGGGACGGTTTCGATAACATAAAAGCACGCTGAGTCAAGGTTGAATAAACAACAGGAACAACAGGAACACAGCCAATCAAAGGCAACCACCTGCCTTTAAGACCTTCGTCCCTTGCCTCCCCCAGTACGGATCTGCTTACGCTTGGGCTTCTTCTTTGCCGGCGCATTGAAACTCGGGCGCCCCTTTCCTGGTGCAGGACGGGGGACACGTTTGCGCTTCACCAGCTCCACATCCTGCCGGTTACGCAGCAACCAGGTCTGGCCAATACTGATAATGTTCTGTGCTGTCCAGTAGAGCGCCAGAGCGGATGCAAACCCATAGCAGAAAATAAGGAAAATAATCGGCATCAGCATGAAGATACGGCGTTGCATCTTGTCACCGGTACTCGGCGTCATGCGCATCTGCAGCACCATGGTCACGCCCATCAGGATAGGCAGGATGTTCAACGGGAATCCGCCAGGCTCGGCGATCGTGTCCGGCATCGACAAGTCCTCAACCCATCCCAGCCATGGCTCATGACGTAACTCAACTGCAGAGCGGAGCATGGCAAAGAATCCCAGGAATATCGGCATCTGCAGCAGAATAGGCAGGCATCCTCCCAGGGGATTGACACCATAGTCGCGATACAGGCCCATGGTCTCCTGGTTCATCTTCTGTGGGTTGTCCTTGTACTTCTCCTTCAGCTCTTTCATCTTTGGCTGAAGCAGGGACATCCTCTTCATGGTTCGCTGCGACTTGATATGCAGAGGCCAGATCGCCAGGCGGATAATCAACGTGATACAGATAATCGCCCATCCATAGTTGCCGAACCACCCATAGAGGAAAGCCATCAGTGAACTCAATGGCTTGCTGAACGGCTCGGCCATCCAGCCAAACACCGGCATGCGGCCAAAGCCGGTCATCTCCACCCGTTCCCGGTCCATTTTCTTGAGGATCTGGTAGTCCTTGGGACCGGTATAGATATCATAGTTGAATACCTGTTCCTGCCCGGGTTCCAGTGAATGGACCGGCAACCTGATCGCCCCCTCAACCGCGTAGTATTTCCCGGGGTCTTTGTCGTAGCCGGGAAGCTTCACCGATCGGCGCGTCGCCCAGATACCACCGTCATATTCCTTTTCCGCGCAAATATTGATGGCATAGAACTGGTTCTCGACGCTGCCCCAGATGAACTCACTGCACGCCTCCGTATAGGCCAGGTCCTCATCCTCGAAATGGTTGACGTCCTGAAACTCGTCATCTTCATCAAAATAATAACTGAATCCCGTCTGGGTTTCCCATTCCTTTGGAAACAGGGCAGCCATTGCGCCCGTGTAGAGGTAATAATCCGATAACGTGTAAGGCCTTTTATCACCCGTGTGTTTCATCCTGAGCTCAAGTTGAACAACATGCCCGTTGCCGGCATCATCACCCGGGCTGGTTAACTTAAAGGTCTTGGTAATCTGCAGGTCACCATCATTGGCCTGTAAAATAATCTTGCTCTCATCACTGGTAATCACCTTGTAGTTGAGATCCTCGAACTTCCCGACATCCTTGCTCAATTCCCCAATGGGATGGCTTGAATGCACATTGAGTTCCACCTTCGGCTCTTTGTCAGCATCCACCTCGCTGTCCTTTACCCGATACTTGAGGTTATGTTTCTTCAGGCGAACACTCTTGATGCCACCACCGTCGGTCGTGAAGACCCATTCAGCCTTTTCATTGGAAAGTGTCACTGTTCTGACCTCTGCCGGCTCCTCGACCACTTTCTGCTCGCCCGCGCCCGCGCCTTGTCCCGGCGCTGAGCCAGCAGCACCCGCTGCTGCCTTCTGGCTTTGAGCCTGCCTTGCCCGGTCGACATACTCGGCCTGTTGCCCGAACCACCAAAAAAGCCCGAAGCCACAGATAATAACGACAATCCAAGCAGTTCTATCCATCCTGGGAGATTTTTTGAAGGTCAGCGACGGCAGGTCCTTTCTTGATGCAAGGCACAGGATCATGCCCATGCCCTCCCCACGGAGCACAACGGAAAATTCTCTTCAAGCCCATCACCGAGCCGGAAAGTGACCCATGCTTCTCAACAGCTTCGAGAAAATACTCCGAGCAACTCGGTGTATAGCGACAACCGCTACCGGGTCCGCCAACCCAGTGAATCAGGGGGGAAATGGCAAGCTGGTAAAACCGGATTAATACGCGAATAAGAAATTTCATCGAGGATTTATATCAGAGAGTATCCCAGCCTTTCGTGCCAGCTTTTTCAGATCATCGCGTAATTCTTCGAAACTTGCCAGCGAAGCCTGCTTGCGGGCAATCATGACAAGGTAGCCGGATTGAGCCACCCTTTCACCCAGTTCGCCGATAATTGCCCTTACACGACGCCGAATCCGGTTCCTGCTCACTGCGTTACCTACTTTCCGGGTCAGGATAATGCCAAACTTGAAATCCGTGTTCAAATCTGGCTCGGGAAGGTAACCGAGAACCAGATAACGCCCGCCGAAACTCACCCCTTGCTCACGCACGCGGGAAAATTCCACCCGTGACTTCATTCGCATGACCCGCGACAGGCGCATCAAAAGTGGTTTCTGCTCAGCAAATGACAGTGGAACAATTGGCCCGGGCAGGCTCTAGCTCTGCCGGTGACGCTTGTAATGAAGCTCTGCACCCTTGGGAATCAATCGCTTACGTCCCTTCTGTCGGCGCCTCTTGATCGTCGCACGACCATTCTTTGTCTTCATGCGGGCCCGAAAGCCATGTTGACGCTTACGACTGCGCTTGGAAGGTTGATACGTGCGTTTCATTTCTGCAGGGAAAACTGGTTATTGCCCGTTAAATCAGCTAAGAAGTCAATCTTAAGGGGCGGGTAGAATACGACGAATCCGGCTCCCGTCAAGCGCACGCAACAGGCAAAAATGGGATCCAAACCGTATGGATAATCCCCGGCAGTCAGCAGCAGCGACTGAAAAAGAGCCGAAATTCACCGATGAGGCCGATAAAAACACTCTATTTGGCTGCCCATTTCAGGGCAATTTCCGCATAAAATAAGGTCTGAAGCGACAGGCAGAAGGATAACACCACTCTTTTTTTCTTTTCGACCAGCGATAATGGACATTTTAAGGCTATTGCCTTCATTTCAGGCTTCCTTAAACAAATGCATCCATATATTTAAAGGGATTGCTGAAAGGGGAAACTGGGAAAAACCAATCAAAAACGGTGAGATCAGCCCTCTCTTTTACATCCAGAGCAGAAGCTCAATCATTCCAATGCGTATCATACATTTCCTTTCCTTCCTGCTACTTCAGCTCACCGGCACTCTGTGCCTGGCTCAGGAATCCATAGACAACCCCGGTGCCAGAACATGGTCCCACGCCGATGGGCGCAAGATAAAGGCCGGCCTCATCGCAGCCAGTGCGGACTCTGTGACTTTACGGCTGCCAAACGGCAACACGGGCCCAGTGGCACTCAACAAGCTCTCGCAGGAGGACCGGGACTATGTCGCTGACTGGCTGAAAAAAAATACACCGCCAAAAGACTTCGGGAAGCCCGACAAGGTCATCGAGATCACCACCCTGAAAGGGGAAATGAAATACGACAAGCCAACCTTCTCCGTCTACCCGGGCAAGAAAATCAAGCTGGTGCTGCGCAATGCCGACGACATGCACCATAACCTGGTCATCACCAGGCCGGGAAAAGGCAATGACATGAAAGTTGCCCAGGAAGCATGGAAACTGGGAGCCGATGGATTTGCCGAGAGCTGGATTCCCAAGCACCCTGACCTGCTTTTTGCCAGCAAGATGGCCGACCCTCATTCAACAGCCACCCTGTACTTCACTGCACCGAAGAAAACCGGGAAATACCCCTATGTGTGCACCTTGCCCGGGCATGCCCAGGTCATGCGCGGCAGCATGACCGTTACCCGGGAAGTCAATCCCCTTAGTGAACTTACCTTCACGCTCTTCAAGGGCTCATGGAACAAGATCCCCGACTGGAACAAGCTTGAGCCCTCAGGGACCGACCATGTGCCAAGCGGAAAATTTGACCTCGCATGCACCAAGCTGAAGAACGCCTTCGGTCTCGTGTTCAATGGCAAGCTGGAGGTGACCAAGGCAGGCGTTCACACTTTCACCGTTGCCTCCGATGATGGTTCCCGACTTTTTATCAATCGCAAAGTTGTCGTTGATCATGATGGCATTCACTCCATGAGTTCCAAGATAGGTAAAGTAAAGCTGGAGGCGGGAATTCATGACATTGAACTGCAGTATTTCGAGGGCTCCGGGGAAGAGCAGCTTTACGTGGGATGGAGGTCTCCGGGCTCCAAGAAAGAAGTGGCCCTCTCAAAGTCCGGCAGGCCCTCGGGAGGCAATTCACCAAGCGGGCAGCTCCTTGTTGCCGAGGATGAGGCACGAATCTACAGGAACTTTATCCAGGGTGCTGGCCCCAGGGCAATCGGCGTTGGTTATCCAGGTGGCCTGAACCTGGCCTATGACGCCAATAATATGCGCATTGCCATGGTATGGCTGGAGGATTTCATCGATGCCAGGAGACACTGGAACGGACGTGGGCAGGGGTATCAGCCCCCTGCCGGCCAGTCACTGATCAAGAATAAAACCGGCGTGCCGCTTGGCGTCCTCGCAACTGCTGATGCTCCCTGGCCGGATGCCTTCCTGCGCAAGGACAATCAACAGTTGCCTCCTGTCCAGGGCGGGTATTTCTTCAAGGGTTACAGCCTGAACGGTGAAGAACGAATCCCGACTTTCCGTTATACTTTCGCAGGTCTAGCAATCGAGGACCTTCCGGTGCCAAAGGGCACCTACGATTCAGCTGACGCATCATTTGTGCGCACGATCAAGATTACCGGAAAGCCGGTCACCAACCTCTATTTCCGGGCTGCCGTTGCCGATGCCATTGACCCGACAGACAATGGAACCTATGCCGTTGGTGACACGCTTCTCTTAAGCTTCAAGTCTGCCGGAAAACCAATCATCAGGGAAAGCGGCGGCAACAAAGAACTGCTCGTTCCAGTGGAATTCACCAACAACGCGGCAATCATCGAGCAAACAATCAGTTGGCAATAACCGTCTTCACCGAACTTGAACAATCGACGCATCATGAAGTCCTTTATCTCAACATTATTTTTCATTGCTGGCAGCATTCCCCTGCTCCTCGCGCAGAACCCGGCACAGGAAGCCGATTATTATCCCATCGCGGATATCCCTATTCCCGGGGACATCGTCCTTGAAGTCGGTGGCATCGAGGTATTGCCGGGTAAACGTATTGCTGTAAGCTCCAGGCGTGGGGACATCTACATTGTCGAGGGTGCATACACTGATGACCCTGAAGATGACAAATGGATCCCCTGGGCCATAGGCCTTCATGAGGTGCTTGGTATTGCATGGAAAGACGGCTGGCTTTACGCAACGCAGCGCCCCGAAGTCACGCGCATGAAAGACGAGGATGGCGACTGGCGCGCCGATGTCTTCGAGAGTGTATCCTCAGCATGGGGAATCAACGGGGACTACCACGAATATGCCTTTGGTTCACGCCATGACAAGGATGGCAACATCTGGGTTGTCCTCTGCCTGACCGGATCAGGCGGGGCCAGCTCTGATTTCCGTGGCTGGTGCGTGCGGGTTACCCCTGATGGCAAGATGCTGCCCACCACCAGCGGTATCCGCTCTCCCGGTGGTATCGGCCAAAACCACCTTGGTGATATGTTCTACTGTGATAACCAGGGCCTGTGGAACGGCACCAGTTCAATTAAACCATTGCCTGTCGGAGGATTTGTCGGCAACCCGGTAGGCAACAAGTATTACAGCCTCACCAAGGCCATCGGGGATCAACCTGCAGCACCGAAAAGCGGAAGTCGCATAGCCATTGAACGTGAGAAAATACCACAGTTGGTACCACCTGCGGCCATGTTTCCCCACGGCAAGCTGAGCAACTCCCCGACAGGAATTGCATGTGACACCACGGGAAAATTCGGCCCCTTTACCAACCAGCTCTTTGTCGGCGAGCAAACCATGTCCACTGTTTTGCGCGTGGCCCTGGAAAAGGTCAACGGCGTCTACCAGGGAGCGGCATTCCCTTTCCGGGGAAAGTTCAGGTCCGGAAATGTGGCTGTCCGCCTCGGACCTGACGGCAGTATGTTTGTCGGGGGAACCGACCGTGGCTGGGGTGCCAGGGGCGGGAAACGTTTTGCTCTGGAAAGGTGCCACTTCACCGGCACTGTGCCTTTCGAGGTCCTGGAGATGAAGGCCAAGCCCGACGGGTTCCTTGTCACCTTTACACAGGAAGTGGATCCCGGGTCGGCAGCCGACACCGCCAGCTACACGATGAGTGCCTATACCTACATCTACCAGAGCGGATACGGCAGCCCGGTCGTCGATAAAAGCACCCCCGCCATCACCTCGGCAACGGTTTCCCCTGACCGGAAATCCGTTCACCTGAAAGTCGACGGACTGGTAAAGGGCAACATTCATGAGCTTAATCTCCCGGGAGTAAAAAACACCAAGGACCAGTCCCTGCTGCACGCCGTCGGTTATTATACACTGAACGAAATTCCCGGAAAATAACCGCTTCCGGCAGGCCTTTTCCTTATGCACGCATGGGAAATATTTTCTGCTTCCACGGGGTGTCGTTGATCCGTTTTCCTCGCGGTATATAGCCGCTATTAATCAATAGAGCCAAAGCCAGTTGTTTTTTTACTCTACCACGAGCCCATCAAATGTTAAATTGCCAGTCATGAAAGCCTTGGTCACTATCCTTAGTTGCTCAACCCTTGTTGCTTCCACCCTTCATGCTGAAGAGTTGTGGAAAAGCGAAGAACCTCTCGCCAATTTTCACCTGAAGGCCGATTACCATGCCGTTGGTAACGGGAAATTAACCATCAATGCCACCGGGGACGCCCCCCTCAGCCTTCCGATCAAGGCCGGTGAAAAGGGAACCATCGAAGTGGGAGCACGGCAGAAGCAAGGGGAGCGGGGAAAAATCGGGGCATGGATCAACGGCAAGCCATTCGGGGACATTCTCACCTATGGAACAACCTCTCAACCCAACGCAGAAAAGCAGGGAACCAAGGGGCCTTTCTTTGTATCAAGCCCCAAACAGGCGGGCGACCCCTTTAACCTTGGTAAGGATTTCACGATTTATGTGCGCTTCCGCACCCATGGGGATGGCAGCCTCGTCTCAAAGGCAATCCCCGGGAAAAAATGGCTCGAAAACGGCAAGGTGCTCTTTATTCGCAAAGGCCGGTTAACCTTCGACGTCGGCTGGCATGGAGATCTGGATGGTGGCGACAAGGTCAGTGACGGCAAATGGCATGAGGCAACCATTGTAAGTCAGCAAAAAACGGTCAAGCTCTTCCTTGATGGCAGGCAGATTGCCGATGAATCAGAATTCCAGAAACCTGATCCAGCGGGAGCACTTTTCCAGATTGGTGCCTGCACCCCTGACTTTGGGGGGGATTTTAAAGGTGACATAAGCAACGTGCGTTTCTGGAAACGTGCCCTCGATGACAAGGAAGCCAAGCTCAGTGTCTCGGGAAAAGTAGCAGAAACCAACACCCCGGACTTCAACTGGTCACCTCCGGCAACCGGGAAAAACAAGCCTGGGAATGCTCCCCTGCTGAAAAACGGATTTCTTGCCCGTATGGTATCCATACATGGGGACAAGGCACAGGTTACCCTTGGTGATGTCACGGTCAGTGAACTGGGAGATGCCGACCACGCTCGGATCGTAAGTGCGTGGGACCATAACAGCCTTGATCGTGGTGCCAGGATCTATAACGGCCTTTGCATCACGTGTCATGGAACGGACAAGCTTGAGGGGACCCTTCCCACAGCCCTGCGCTTTCATAACGGACAATTCAAGAACGGTAATGATCCACTTTCCATGTATAACACACTCACCAAGGGCTTTAACCTGATGGTCGCTCAGCCCTGGA
This sequence comes from uncultured Verrucomicrobiota bacterium, assembly GCA_902589825.1. Taxonomy (GTDB): domain Bacteria; phylum Verrucomicrobiota; class Verrucomicrobiia; order Verrucomicrobiales; family DEV007; genus CACIUL01. The sequence continues at coordinate 20,236 of CACIUL010000027.1, read as the reverse complement.
TGACCCCTCAACAGAAATGGGATGTCATACACTATATCAGGGAAACATTTATCAAGGAGCAGAATCCCTCACAATACGTCGAGGCTGACCAGTCCTATATCCGGTCTTTACCCCGTGGACTGGGCCTTGGGCCACAATCACCAAAATTATTCGGCGCAGGTGATCCCAAGTGGAAGAAAATGAACTACGGGCCCGTTCAATTCTGGACCATACAGGTTGCCGGGGGAAACATTGCCTACAAGGGAATCGCCGTGCGACTTGATGAGGGTCCCGGCGGAATTGCTCGGGGCAACAAGTGGATGCTCTACGACCATGATACCATGCGCGTGGCGGCAGCTTGGGAAGGTAACGGTTATATTGACTGGAGAGGCATCGCCTTCGACCAGTCTCACGGCAGCCATGCCTCTCTTGTTGGGGACAAGGCTTTTGAGAACCCGGCAGGACCCGGCGTGGGGCGACCATCGGATGGCAGCTTCGAGGACCCAAGGTTCCTTGGGCGTGATGGCAAGCCTTATGGTCCTCTGCCGCGTGACTGGACTCACTATAAAGGCCTTTACCTGCACGGTAACCGGGCAGTCATCCGGTATACCATTGGCGAAACGGAAGTCAGGGAACTGCCCGGGTATGAAACCATGGGAGAGACAACGGTCTTTTCACGCACACTTGAAATTTCGAAGGCATCAAAAACCCTGCGCTTGCGAATTGCGCCCGGAAATAAAGCGGTAGCGATAAAGGGAGATAAAGAATTGAAAGTTGTCAGGGACAAGAATCAATTCCTGATCCTGGAAATTCCGCCCTCCGCCACACCGCTCAGGACAAAGGTTCTCATTGCCGATACCGAGCAGAAGTCACTGGATGCCCACCTCCCCAGCAGTGGCCCCCCAATTGGCCTCTCCCAGTTAAGTGCAGGAGGACCAAAGCGATGGCCTGAAACAGTGACAACGGCCGGCAAGAGCGGGGGCAACCAGAAGGCTTTTGAGGTTGATGAGGTCACACTGCCACTGGAAAACCCATGGAATTCATGGATGCGCCTTGGGGGATTTGACTTCTTTGCCGACGGCAAGCGTGCCGCCGTAGCCACATGGCTGGGTGATGTCTTTATCGTGGATGGTATTGGCGATAAATTCGAAAAACACAACTGGCAGCGAATCGCCACCGGGCTTTTTCAGCCACTCGGGGTGCGGATTGTGGACGGTGTAATCCATGTCACCTGCCGGGACCAGATCAGCAGGCTCCATGACCTTAACGGTGATAATGAAATCGACTACATTGAGAGCTTTAACAATGACCATCAGGTTACTGAGCACTTTCATGAGTTTGCCATGGGTTTGCAGACTGATGACGAGGGAAACTTCTACTACGCAAAGTCTGCACGGCACGCCAAGACCGCTCTTGTTCCTCACCATGGAACCCTGCTGAAGGTAAGCGCCGATGGCAGCAAGACCGAGATCATTGCCAATGGTTTCCGCGCAGCAAATGGTGTCTGCCTCAATCCGGACGGGACATTCATCGTGACCGACCAGGAAGGACACTGGAATCCCAAAAACCGTATCAACTATGTGAAAAAAGGTGGCTTTTACGGCAACATGTTCGGCTACCATGATGTCACAGACAACAGCGACAAGGCAATGGATCAGCCCCTCTGCTGGATCACCAACGCCTTCGATCGAAGCCCGGGTGAACTGATGTGGGTGCCCAAGAACGCCAAGTGGGGGGCGCTCAACGGTCAACTGCTCAACTTGAGTTATGGAACAGGGCGAATCTTCCTGGTGCCACACGAGAAAATAGGCGGGCAGGCGCAAGGCGGCATGATCTCCCTTGGGCTTGATTTCCCGACCGGCATCATGCGCGGGCGGTTTCACCCCGGAAACGGTCAGCTTTATGCCACCGGCATGTTTGCATGGGCAGGTAGTAAACGTGGTGACGGCGGATTTTACCGCATCAGACATACCGGCAAAAATCCGAACCTTCCTGTCCGGCTGCAGGCCACCAGCGACGGTATACAACTCGGGTTTACCACCAAACTTGATTCGGATTCTGCCACCAGCACCCGCTCTTACCAGGTAGAGGTCTGGGACCTGAGGCGTACCAGGAATTATGGATCAAGGCACTACAATCAGCGGAAACTGACAATCGAGAAAATCAGTATCTCACCGGATAACAGGACAATCCGCCTGCATATACCGGAATTAAAACCCACTTGGGGAATGTCCATTAAATACAGGCTGAACGACTCCTCGGGTGCGGCCATCAGGGGAGAAATCCATAACTCCCTGCATCAAATGCCGAAATCTTAGCGCAAATTCCACCTTGGACATCGCGCACAGTTCCCGGCTAATTCTCAACCTCTGGATCCTCTTCCTGCCGTTGGATCTTAATTTCCCTGGTGCCCTCCGGTGTCACAATAAGTGAACCGTCCTGAGGCTGATCGGAAAAATCAGCATTACCCCTCAATCCACCAGCACCATTGGACCTTCCATACTGATGATTACAGGAGGCAATGGTCATGATTGCCAGGGCAAAAAACACTCTCTGGACCAGTCGCATCATAAATTAAGGAAGTGCATCAATAGCACAAGGACACACCCGGGATCAACCAATGGATCATATCGGGAAAAAACAGAACCCCGATGAGAAAAATCCAGCACTCCAAGCTTTACTTGCGAGCCTTGAAATATCCTGATCGCCGCAGCCAATCCTCAAGCAACCCGGGCCACTTGCTGGACCCCTCATGCCGTCCGAGCCCAACCCCATGGCGCCCTTCACGGAAAAGATGGAACTCGCAGGAAATGCCTGCCTTGCGCAAGGCCGAGACAAACCGTAACGCATTCTCGGCAGGCACTGCACGGTCCTGGTCTGTCTGGAAAATGAATGATGGCGGTGTGCGACGAGTCACTTGGGTCTCCAGTGACATTTGCCGTACAAGTTCAGGTGACGCGGAATCTCCAAGAAGGTTCCTCCTTGAGCCCATATGGGTTACTCCCTGCTCCATTGAAATCACTGGATAGGCAAGGATCATGAAATCCGGGCGTGACTCATCCTTGTCGAACTGAGTTCCTGCAGTTGCGGCCAGGTGCCCGCCCGCAGAAAACCCCATTACTCCGATCCGATTTGGGTCAACCTTGAACTTTTCAGACTCTTTCCTTACCCGTGCAATGGCCTTCCTTACATCATTGCCGGGCAAAGGGTGCCTGTGCGGGGCAACCCTGTAACGTAAAACAAAGGCACTGACTCCACGGGCAGCAAACCAGCGGCCAATATCATTACCCTCATAACTCATGACACACATCCCGTAGCCGCCGCCGGGACAGATCACCACTCCTGCACCGTTTTCCTTTCCCGCAGCAGGCCGGTGCACGGTAAGGGTCACTCCAGAGGCCCCCGTTCCTCCCTGCCCATCTGGCCAAAGCTTGAAAGTTTCAGCATTAGCAGGGGCTTTGCAGGCCACGCACAATGCAGCACATAGGATAATGGGTCTGGGTAATAACATAATTATTTGCTAATCAATGAATAACCAGCCCCTCAGTCAAGCACATTGGGCTTGCCTGGCTGAGGCTTTGGTTTCGGCTTCGGTGTCGGCTTGGCAGGTGGAGGTTGTGGAGTATGCTCAAAGCGAAGCCCCGGTGCACCCTTGTAAATCCTCATATTCTGATCGGTAAACTCCCAGCCGACCGGCAGATTATGGTCAACTTCGGCAATGCGCCTTGCTTCCAGATAGGTGGCAAAGGCATCGGGTGCCACGTAAAAAAACACGTAATCACGGTCAAGGAAAGCCTGCTGCATCATTGTGCGCACTCGTCCACGGTCGGATTGCCGGATCTCATCAATTTTTTCACCGGAATCCGGCCGCGGCGAGATAATCAGGGTCCCATGCGGCCTGTTCGGATATGTCCGCAACTCAACCGCAGCCATCTTGTTACCTGTATCCTTGGCCAGGATGTAATCCTCGGAAGCCTTGCGCTTGTATATTGTCCTGCGGTTCTCGCCACTGCCCTCAACCGTGTGTATAATCCGCCGGCCGGCACCTTCCAGATTTTTCCTTGCGCTCAGCTGCAGGTCAGCAACGTCAATGATATAAACCCGGTTACCGGCGCATGCCATGAGGATCTCTGAGGCATCATCCCGTGCCGGGCGGGGATCCGGAAGGCGGACGCTGACAGGAGGCTTGTTGGCCAGCTCGGTTATTTTCTCCAGTTCAATACGCAGCCCGGAGAGCTTCTTTTCAAGCACTTCCACTGCCCGTGATTGATCCGCAATGGATTTCTTGCGTGCAGCAATCACCTCGATCAGCTCATCTTCAGCAGGCACATCCTGTTTCTCTTTTTCCAGTTGCACCCTCAACATTTTCAATTCACCCTGAACCTCCTCTATCCGGTTGTCATCAAGCCGCTCAGGTGATTGCAGGAGTGAGAGTTCCTCATCCACGCTGCGCACCTGCTCAACGAGTTCTTCCATTTTCTCCTCGCTGACCTCTGGCAATGCCGATCGCAGTCTCCGAATTGCATCAGCAACATTGACCTGGGTCATGATCAGGACAATAACCAGGATGCCCACGACATTGGTCATGGTATCCAGAAGAGAATCCAGATTGCTCGACGTGCTCCTGTTACGGCCCCTGTGTCTCATTTCCTTTCAGCGCTGGATATTAAAGAGCTTGAGGTCCACCGGACCCTTGGTCAACAGGGGCAATTTGGCATACGGCCAACCTTCCCTGCGCGCCACGGATCGAAAAGCCGCATATGTCGGATAGCTGTCAGGTCTTAGCAGGAGTACTATTGTCCCCCTGTCGACCCGCTTTGTGGCATTAACCAGTTTCCCGAGATTCACGTCAGTTGCTATTTTTCCCCGCTCGACCTCCACACTCCTTGAGCTTGTGTGAAGCAACAGACCATCCTTGGCAATCTCGACGAATGCAGGTGCTATTCTTGAGGTCCCGCGGGAAGGAAGAATCTGCACACGGGCCTCCGAACCTGCTTTTTCCTTCATGGCCGACACCTGCTTCATCGACTGCGCCACCTTCTTCTCCACGTCCTGCCTTGAGGCAACGGTGTTATCCAGATCCAGTTGCAGGGAAACAGACAGGGAAGCCAGTTCAAGACGCTGATCCCTTGACTGCTCAAGCACCTCAAGTTCCGCTGTGAGTTTTTTCCTCTCAGCCTCCAGTTCCCTGAGTTGTTGGAACTTATTATTGTCCGCCTTGGATTGCGCCTGTTTATCCTTCAGCGTTTCTTTCTTGGCCAGCAGGGATTTTTGCAGGACCACATAATCCTCAGCCCGCGCAATGTCCTTATCCTGCCGGCCCTCATTAATCTGTGAGAGGCTTAACGAACTGATAATCAGGGTAAGGGCACCTATCACGCAGGCAAGGATGCTGAGGAAGGGAAAGAGGGAAACCGCATTTGCCGCCGGGGATTTTTCAATACGGGCCATCTGCAATACTCAGCCCCGGCCGAACCACTTGGATTTTTTCTTCTCTATCACGACCTGCTTGCCATCAAGTTGCTTGAGCACCTTGTTGAGTTCCGCAATACCCTCACCCAGTTTCCCGAGGTTTTCCCTGACAGCATACGCTGTCTCATCAAAGGCCCTTGCCGCCTCGTTACCTGTCTTGGTTACAAGGGAAGCCATCTTGGAGTCAACGTTCTCCGAGGTTCTTTGAATTAACTTGTGCTGTTCATCCTGAAGCTCAGCCATCCTCTCACCTGCCTGCCGGAACTCCTCGAGAATCTCTTCCTGTCCAGAGGAAACAGCAGACTTAAGCGCCACCAAGATTCCTTCGGTGTTACTGGCCACCTCCGCCATGCCTCCTGCATCATCCAGGCGCTTGAGGAGGTTTTCATTACAGTATTCGTCGATGGAGTTAAGCAGGTCTTCCTCCGCTTTCTGCATGGCCGAGACAGGAAAAGCCAGCATGATGCTGATCACCAGTGCAACAAGCGTTGTATCAAAGGCCACACCGAGCCCCCCCGTGACATTGTTAATGGATTCCATTAACACTGCCATGTCCTGAGCCGCCTCAGTCTGCCCGGAAAAACCCGATATTGCCGCGGAAATGCCGATGACTGTACCGATGAACCCAAGGATTGGAATTGCCCAAAGGAATGACTTAACCAGCGAATAACTGCCGCCAATTGCCGAAACATCAATGTCACTTTGTGATTGCATCATCCGAGCAACATCAGGATTACTCCTGCGTATGGCAAAGTGCTCAAGGCCACGCCGAATCCTGGTAACCATGTAGGTGCGGCTCAACCTCTCGGGGATGCGCGTGATATGTTCAATGAACTGGCTGAGGTTCGAACTGTTGATCTGGTGGCTTATCTGCACGGGCAGAACCTCAACCAGCAAGGCAATGCGCTGCGTGCGCAATCGCATATATTTAAGGGTCAATATCCCAACGGACCAGCCGAAGAAAATCACCACGATATAGGGAACCCATCCACGGGCAAGGAACAGGTCTGAGAGGTATGAACCTTTGATCAGGAACATCGCCAGGTAAAACAGGACGGCAAAGCCCACCCCAATGCCAAGGCTCGACCAGGGATGCACATTGGCAAAATCACTGTTCGTCTGCACGGTTACTGATTCGTTTGCCTGCTGTTGCCTTTTGCTGCTTGCCGCAGCATAGGTCCTTGACACTTCGGCTGCGGAGGGCATCTGGATGCGCTCATTGCAGGCAGGACAGGGAATCACCCTGCCAAAATGCTCGGCATTGATGAGCATATGCTGACGACAATTGGGACAAAGGAACCTGTGCACCTTGTTACAAATAGCCAATCACCCCCATCATGACAACCCTAAGGTGCGGCTTTATATCTTCATGCAGACTAACCACCTTCATGGATCCCATGGATCAAAACCCATGAGCTATTGCTTTTTTCCACCAGTCGCGGAGAGGAATGACATGAGCACAAGGGCAGGACACTTTCCAGCATGGGATTGCCCGCTGCAATTTTGCTATGCAGCGAGCACGCTGCGCACAAGGTTGATCAACTGCTTGGGTTGATAGGGCTTGGGAAGCACCCCGCTGAACCCAAAACTTTCCGGGTTAGCCATCACCGGATCATCCGCATAACCACTGGAAACAATAGCCTTCACGGCAGGATCAATCTGCATGATATCCTCAATAGCCTTGGCTCCCCCCACCCCGTTGGGAATCGAGAGGTCGGCAATCACCAGGTCAAATGGATTACCCTTTTGATACGACTCCATGTAAAGCTTAACCGTATCAACCCCGTCATCTGTCTCGAAAACATCAAATCCCTCATGTTCCAGATTGGCAACCAGAAGTTGGCGAATCAAAGGCTCATCCTCAAGCACGATAATCCTTGGCCGGGCAAGCGCCTGAGACCCAATGGAAAAATCCTTCCCACTCGCCTTTCCATTTTCCGTACCCGGTTGTACTGGTGCTGGAAACGCGACAAGCACCCTTGTTCCCTCTCCCTTGATTGACTGACAGACAATACCACCGTTATGGGCACGGACAATGGAATCACAAACTGTGAGCCCTATGCCTGTGGCATTCGCTTCACTCCTGGTACTGAAATACGGCTCAAAAACCTTGTCCAGAATATCATCATCGATGCCGTGACCGGTATCCTTGACCTCCAGGATGACATAATCAGCGGCATCCTCCAGTTCCATGGAAGATGGAAGGTTTTCCCGCAAAAGGCTGCCTGCCGGAGCATTTTCAATCCGCAGTTTTAATCGTCCTCCTTCCGGCATGGCCTCTTCGGAATTACGCAAGAGGTTCTCGATGACCCTGCGCAACTGCCCCGGGTCCGCATCAATTTCACCAAGGTCATCTGCAATCTCAAACTCATAGCCAATCCGTGGATTGCGCTCCATGTCATCCTGCACTTCACCAACCAGACCCTTCAGGTCGATTCGCTGACGTATCGGAGCGCCACCTTTGGCAAATGTTAACAACTGATAAACCCTGTTCTGTGCGCGCAACGTCGCGGCTCTGGCCTGCTCAAGTTCCCTGCGGCCGGCAATCCCTTCGGGAAGCTTCATTTCAGCCAGTGAAAGATTACCAAGCATTACGGTTAGAATATTGTTGAAATCATGGGCAAAGCCGCGGGCAAGCAAACCCAGACATTCAAGTTTCTCCATCCTGCTGGCTGTCTCCTGCTGTTCAAGCCGGGCAGTCACATCCCGCATCAGGACAAGCAAGCCCTCACCAAATGGGTAGACACTTGCCTCAAACCATCGCCGGCTGCCGTCATGATGAAATTCGAAACTGCACTGCTCTTTTTTTTCGAGAGCCCTTGATAAATCATGGAATTTTTCCTCATGCACCCGCTGCGGAAGCAACTCCCAGAACCCTTCTCCGATCAGTCCTTCATGCGAACTGCCAAATTGTTCAACGGCCCGCTGATTGGCAAAGCTAATCTTCCAATGACGGTCAAAGGCAATGATAGGATCGGCGATCCCCTCAACAACTCCCCTTAATGACTCAGCCCTGCTGGTGGCATTACCACCCTCATCATCACAAATCCTGAAAACGACAACCAGTCCCACCAGGCTTCCGTGAGAGTCCTTGAGGGGAGCCGAGTTATCCTCAACGGGAACTTGTCTTCCGTCCCTTGTCATCAACATGACCCGCCTGCCCGGTTGCTGCTCTGCAGAGCGAGAACGCGGCATGAAAGTTGGAGCCTTCCTCCCCGAGCCATCATTGATGACAAATATTTCCTGCAGGCCCCTGTTCCTGGCATCCGCATACGACCATCCGGTAATGGATTCCGCGACAGGATTCATGAACGTGACATTACCCACGATGTCAGTTGCGATCACTCCATCAGCCATGCTGCGCAAGGTGCTCATGAACTGCTCTTCACGATCCACCAGCGCTTCCCGGGACCGGGACCGGGCAATGGCAATCTCCACGGCGGACTGAAGTTCACGCTCATTGTATGGCTTGAGTAGATAACCCTCAGGCTCCGTTCGACTGGCCCGGGCAATCGTATCCTCATCGGCAAGGGCGGTAAGGTAAATAATGGGCTTGCCATAGGAGGAACGGATCCTTTCGGCTGCTTCAATTCCATCCATCGCACCCGAGAGACGGATATCCATAATCACCAGGTCAGGGTCAACCCTACGGACCATCTCCAGTGCCTCTGAACCCGTCCGGGCAATATCACCCACACTGTAACCGTAACGTGTCAGGGTTTTCCGGATATCCCTTCCCACGGCTCCTTCGTCCTCAACGACAAGAATACGAACTGAATTCATCGGTCTCCAACACAAAAGTTAATCGACCGGGGGCAACTTAAATCCAACCCGGAACTGGGCATCGTTGCCGCTACCTGCCTCGAGAACACCGCCAATGCGCGCGGCCAGGTCCCTGACAATTTCCAACCCCAGGCCCGCTGAAGAATCGATGCTGAAGTCAGCAGGCAGGCCAACACCGTTATTCCTGACAATCAACTCCCCCTTGCCGGCGACTTCATCAATCTGGACGCTGAACCCAACGGTTACCTCTTCCTGGCCATTACAACCATGGAGAAAAGCATTGGTGAGTAACTCATTGGCAATGAGGGCAACCGGTACAGCCAATGCAACAGGAAGAAAAATGCCCTTGGCGTGCAAGTGCACCTCTATTTCAGTTTCCTCAGGTGCGATATTCTCAAGCAACTCATTGATGAGCGAATTGGAGAACCTGCCGAAATCCAGGCGTGCATAATCCCCATCAGTCCCGACAAATGAGTGCAACATGGTCAATGCCTTAACCCTGGAACTGCTTGCCCGTATTGCAGCCCCTCCTGAACGTCTTTCCTGACGCCTGAGCAAGGTGGAGATTGTTTTCAGCGTGGCATCGAGCCGGCCCTGCATTTCCTTCCTTGTCGCCAGAGCATGGTCAACGCCTTCATCCGGTTGCCTTTCCTCAGGCATATTGACTCCCCTGTTCACACCAACAAGGGCAAGCGATGTTCCGTCCTCATCCTGGAGGGGAATAAACACCGTGTCACACACGCCCTTACTCCCATCATCCCTGGTAAACTCAACCCGGGCCTCCCAGCGCCGCTCATTACGGATCGCATTGGTGAATACATCACGGAATTTTGCCGGATCTGAAGCCCCGAAGATCTGGTGAATACCCATCCCGGTCGCCTTATCCTTGGTATAACCAAAAAGGTTCTCTGCTGACGGGTTCCAGTCGATCACCTTTCCCTTCAGGTCAGCCACGACAATCGCGTCATGAATGTGGGCAAAGGTGACCGCCTGCCACTTGAGCCTTGTCTGCGCCCTATGGACCTGTGTCACGTCACGCACCAGCATCACGGTGTTATCCTGCCCGCTGCGGGTGGCCCTGATCTCATAATGAAAAGCACCCTGTTTGCCATCGGCCCTGAAATGGCAGGTGAAAACATCTTGTTCCGCCAGTTGCCCGATGAGTTGGGAAGAAGTCATTCCAATGGCGGGCACCACCTCCTCAATCCCATGGCCGAGGCATGACTTGCAATCGACCTGCAGGGAGAAACCATCCGGTGAAAAGGCATCAACGATTCGTCCGGATGCCTCAAGGACAAGAATCATGTCCGGGCTGGCGTCCATAAGTGCACGGTTCTCTGCACGTGAATCCTCAAGATTGCGCTGCGTGAGCAATTGCCCGGACACATCGTGAATGAAGTAGGTGGTAAACAACAATACTCCTGACTTGTCCGTTACCTGTGAAGCCTGGAGATGAACCTCAACCCGCTCACCATCACTGGTTGCAAGTTCAATGGCCCTGTCCACAAAGCCATGGTCACTGCCCGTCAACTGTTCCATGAACCGGCCAAGGTTGTCATCGTCGAAGCCATAGATAAATTCATCAATTGTCTTGCCGCGTATCTGGGCCTTTGAGTAACCGAGCATGGACTGCAGCGAGGAGTTCACGTCAAGAATCCCGCCTGATTTATCAGCCAGGGCCATGCCGACGCCGGAGTCGTGAAACAAGGCCCGGAACTTTGCCTCACTGGCCCGTAACGCCTCCTCACCCCTACGTGCATCCGTAACGTCAAAAATGCTCAGCAAAAGCCCCCCGTCATCCATGAGCTTTGGCCTGAACTCGAGTTCTCGTATGATTCCCTCATCGGTTTTCATGGGAAAAATCCCGGTCCCCCCCTGCCGCCAGACACGGGAACGCCAGTCCTCCACCAGTTGCTTTGCAGCTTGGTCCCCCTTCTCGCTGCAATAGGCAGCAATCCAATCCTCAATGGAATCATGGCTTTCGATATTCGAGCCAACCACTTCCCGGTGAGCAGGGTTGCAATAAGTGGTCTCACCGTCACGAGCCAGCAATACAATCCCAAAAGGTGCAGAATCAGGAATCAACCGGAACCTCTCCAGTTGTTCGCCGGTACGGTCACCATCGGCCTTGAAGCGCTTCAGTTCCACATTGGCGACAGCAAGGTCAGCCTCAAAGCTGGCAGCTTTGCCCGCAATCTCATCCACGCTCTCCTGCACGCGTTTCAGCTCTCCCTGGGCGGTGTCCCGGTCATACTCAGCATCCACGCTCACGGCAACCCCATACACACACCCCTCCAGATTCTCCTTGTCGGGGTTAGCAGAAAACCGCATGCAAACATTATCCCCATTGGCATCAGGCATGTTGACGTCCATGCTGAAATGCTGACCACGCATGGCGGCTGCGCGTAAATGTTCGGAAAGCCTGTCAGCCTGATCCCGTGAAATTCCCTCAGTCCATCCTCCCTCAAGTTCCTCTTTCATCCTTTTTCCCCGCAGCTCAAGCCACGCCGCATTGACAAGGTCAATATTGCCCTGTGCATTGCATCGCCAGGCTGGAACGGAAAGGCGGTCAAGCACCCCGGCCTTCAATTGCTCATCCCGGTCAGGATCCGAGAAAAGCCCTGAATCAAATCCGACCCGGATAATCCCTGTAATGTCACCATTCTCACCCCTTCTGGGGGAATTGGACCACAAGATCCTCTTCACCTTGCCATCACGCCCCACCACCTCATCCGTCGAGATTTCCGGGAAGCGAAAAACCCCATCTTCAAGCAGGCTCCGGGATAATGCCATGAACTGCCCCTTGGCCTCACGGTGCTCGGCAGGATCCAGGAAGGCTTCCCAGTAGTATTTTCCCTCATCCACAACAGGGTCCCAATTGCCCAGCCGCTTAGCCACCCGGTTACTGCGCAAAATCTGGCCGTTTACATCCAATACAAGAACCGGGGTCGTAGCACTGTCCATCACTGCCTCGGCAATGTCCCCATGGAACTGCTGTTCCCTCCGCAAGCGCTTTTCGCCCGTGATGGATTGCGCGCAAACAACAACTCCGCCGGCCTCCCCTCCTTCAAACATCCATGGCGTCATCGTCCACCGCACCCAGTCCATTGCCCCATCAGCCCACTCAACAAGTTCCTCACCGAGCTGCTCGTCCATCTCCCCCAGACATTTCTCACAGAGCCGGCTCCAGCGATCGGAAACCTCAGAGAACAAATCAAAGTGGCTTTTCCCAATAAAGCCTGCATCCGCAATCCCGAATGCCTTGCGCCATGGCAAGTTGGCAATCAGGTATTGCATGTTGGTATCAAACATCGCCATGGCCAGCGGGCATGCCTCAACCATCAGTTGCAGATTATGACGCGTTGATAAATCCGCTTCATTGGGTGGCCCGGCATTACCCCTGCGGACCTGCGTGGATGCCTCCCCTGAATTCTTTTGCCGCCTTGGCTTCCGTGCGGGTTTGGGTTTTTCAGCTTTAATTGACTTGAAGTCCGTTTTGCTTATCAGCTCTGCCGCCAAATCCGCTGTCTGCGGATCAAAAAGAATCCCCGGCGCCCTGCCCGAATCGCCATTTGTCCCCTTCGCTCCAGCAGAGACGCGCTGCCTTGGCTTGGCAAGTTCCGGGGAAAGGTTCGCCAGCCACGCTTTTGCCGCATCGACCTTCAGTTCAAGCGGACCACTTTCCAGTGGTGCCTCCAGGACATCATTCACGCCATTGTCAGGGAGCTTTGAGCCATTTCGACCACTGTCCACGGCAATGATATAGGTTTGCTCCCCCCCGGCCTCGTTGCGCACATAATCCACAAAGTTCTGGATTCCCCCATTGTCATCAGCGGAACCTGCCAGGACCAGCCCCTGAGAACTGAAAAATTTCTTCGCCTGCGAAATCGAGTCGCATGAACTGACCTCATATCCCTTCAGTGAAAGCACCTCAGAGATCATCCGGCGATTTTCGGCATCACCGTCAATGACCAGCGCACACTGATTACTGCTGTTTTCCTTAACCGCCACCACCGCCTAGGAAAGTAAGTTGATTGTCGTTTTCAAATTAGTGATAAATTCCCCAATGTGGGCCAGAATAGTAAAAAATTAGTGGTTAAGCAAGATTGACTGTTCATATTCAATCGGGAATTTTTGGCTTCATGGGTGCTTTTTTATAAAAAAAAGGCCTCCTGCCATCCTCCTCCATGCTCCCAGGGTCCCATCACCACCATCCACACCTGATATTCTCATTCGGAAAAGCTTGCCCCGGAGAGTTGATCACGGGATTCTTAAGGAAAATTTACTCTATGTCTGCCTTTAAAAAACATCTCCCGGCTCTGATCCTCATTGCCTTTACCGGCCAAGGCACCGCCCAGGAACCGGAAAATAACACATGGCCGGAATTCCGAGGTAATAACGGGAATGGCATTGTGACAGGAAGCCGGGGCCTGCCCTTAAAATGGTCGGAAACCGAAAACATCGTCTGGAAAACCGCTGTTGAGGGCCGTGCCTGGTCATCGCCGGTCATTGCTGAGGAAAAAGTATGGATTACCAATGCCACCGAAGACGGCAAGGAAATGAGTGCCGTTTGCCTGGATGCCAAGTCAGGAGAAATCCTGCACCGGATACCCCTCTTCAGTAACTCCATCGTCGAGCCTTTGGGCAATTCCGTTAACGGCTACGGTTCACCCTCTCCCGTGATAGAAAAAGGACGCGTTTATATTCATTTCGGCAGCTATGGTACGGCAGCCATTGATACATCCAACGGCAAGGTCATATGGAAGCGCACCGACCTCCCCTGCCGTCATTTCCGTGGCCCGGGGTCATCGCCTGTCATCTACAAGAACCTTCTTATCCTGACCATGGACGGTGTTGATTTTCAATATCTGGCCGCCCTTAACAAGGCCACCGGCAAGACCGTCTGGAAGACCGATCGCTCCACCAAATGGGATGATATCGAGCCCGGGGGTAAAATCCGTGCCGGAGGTGATCTACGTAAAGCATACACAACACCCACTTTCACCAAGGTTGGAAACCGGACAATCATGATCAGCCCGGGAGCCAAGGCATGCTTTGCTTATACCCCTGAGGATGGCAAGGAACTCTGGTATATCACCTACAAAGGCTACTCAAATGCCTCGCGCACTGTCATTTCTGATGGCCACGCACTCATTAATACCGGTTACGGCAAGCCTCACCTCGTCTCGCTGAAGCTGGATCCTGAGGCGCGGGGGGATATTACCAAGAGCCATATTGCCTGGGACATCTTCAAACGTGTGCCAAAGCGATCATCCCCGATTGTTGCCGGCAAGGAGCTATACATGACAACGGATGAGGGAATCCTTACCTGCCTTGACATCGCTTCCGGAAAGCAAGTGTGGAGTGACAGGCTGCGCGGCCATTTTTCTGCCTCGCCAATCATGGCGGACGGCCGCATCTACTTCTTCAGTCAAATGGGCGACTGCTACGTGGTCAAGCCCGGGAAAACATTCCAGCTGCTGGCATCCAACAAGCTCAGTGACGGGTTCATGGCATCCCCTGCCGTGGCAGGAAAAGCAATTTACGCGCGCAGCAAGTCCCACGTTTACCGGATCGAGCAAAAATAATCGGCAACTAGGGGCCGGGAACTCCCCGGCTCATCTCCAGCACCTTGAAGACGCCGCCCATCATTGTCGGGTGGGACAGGGTCTGGAACTGGTTGAGTAACTGCCTCTCCCCTTCATCAACAGAGCCGGACCTTTCTATCTCCAGCAACCAGGACCTGGCGGCATTAACGAGGAACCGGTGCTGGTCGGTTAAGTCAAGAATCTCAAAGCCGGCAGTTTCGGCACTTTCCCTGACCCGGTCAAAATCCACATGGGCAGTCAGGTCGGTAATTCCCGGTGCAGCAAAGGGGCATTCCTCGACGCGGTGCCTGGAGTAACCTCTGAGCGTCCCGGCCTTTCGGGATGGAGAAAAAACCTCCCCCTCACACAACCCGTAATCTATCAGGCAGCAATGCAGCATGCTGAAATGATCTACCAGGTCATTAAACCATTCTTCAAGCCCCGTGTTCAACTCAATGGTAAATCCATCTTCAAGGCCATCAGGCAATGCACGGGCAAGGCCGGCCAGCTCAGGATCCCGAATGGGAACTTCGACTTCATGAAATCGGGGTAACTGATGGTTGCCGCCAGCCACGCATATCCGGAACCATTCACCCCCTCTCAATCGCAGACGCTCAATCGGCATTGCATCAAGGAACTCATTTGCCATGAGCACACCACTTGATCCCTTGAGTTCATGCCAACCGGAAACCACCCGGAAACGGCCTGCATCCTCAGTCTTAAAAGTATCCAGCAAGCGAGTCTTCTTGCGGGCAAAAGGCTCAATAGCGACATAACTCAATCGGTTGTAAACAGAATCCGGAAGCACCTGTTCCAGCTCGCGCATCACGTCAATGGCCAGGTGCCCTTCCTCAGCACCAGGTTCAACGAGCACCAGGTCTTCGCAACTGCCCGCAATCCTGCACAGTGGCGATGCCAGGTGACGGGCCAATAACTTTCCAAAGCAGGGCCCAATGCTCACTGAGGTGATAAAATCACCTTCTTTGCCGATTCTCTTGCGTGAATGGGTATAATAACCGAATTCCGGGTGGTAGAGAACAAGCTCCATGTAGTGAGCAAAGGGGATAGATCCCCCGGCTTGCTGGATGTGCGAACCAATAAGTTCCACAAGGCGCGGGTTCACGCCGTCCATGTCCTCATCGTGCGCTTGCTCTGTCATGAGCTTAGCTTATACTATCCATCCGCTCCGGCGAACCGGAAACCATCCCTGTCATGCTGTTCAAAAGAGGCTCCTCAGACGGCATCCGCCCAGTTAATCGCTCTATCCATTTTATCGTGTTGAAAGGGTGCATTAAATTCTTCTTTGCGGCAAGTTGCCTTATTGGACTGGCCTCACTGATCACCCTCTACCTTTTCCTCAAGCCCCGCAGTGATCGCAGCGAGACCTTTGACCTTGGTGCGATTGCAAAACTTGAAATTCCCAGCCGTATTCATGACCGCCACGGGGTGGAGATAGGTCAGATAAAGATTGAGGACAGGCGACCGGTCAAACTGGAGGAAATCCCGTATCATTTTATTCAGGCATTAACGGCGGTGGAGGACTCACGATTCTTCCAGCACCAGGGGATCGACTACATTGGAATACTCCGGGCGGCACTTCTTAATTTCAAGGCAAAACGCGTTACCCAGGGAGCCAGTACCATTACCCAGCAACTTGCCAAGCAATGTTATCCCGAGCTGCGGAAAAACCGGAACCTTGAAAACAAGCTCATTGAGGCTTTCCTTGCGCAAAGACTGGAGAGGAACTTTACCAAGCCGGAAATACTCGAGCATTACCTGAACAGGATTTTCTTTGGGGGGGGATATTTCGGCATTGAGTCAGCCGCCCGTGGCTATTTTGGCAAACCAGCCAGCCAACTCGACCTCATTGAATCCGCCACGCTCTGCGGACTGATCAAGAGCCCCTCCCGCCTCTCTCCACGCAACAACCCGGCAGGAGCGCGCAAGGCTCGCGACCATGTGCTTCAGCGCATGCACCTGGAAGGCATGATCAGCGATGTGCAACTCAGCACATACCGCAAGGAGCCACTGGCTCTGGCCGATTCAACGGGGCAACACAACTCCTATGTCCAGGAAATGATTCGTCTCCAGGTCATCGACCAAATCGGCTTTGAAAGTGCTGGGGGAGGCGGGTTCAAGATCTACACGACGATTGATAATAATGCCCAGCAGGCAGCCAGGCAAAGCCTGCTTAGAAACCTGAGCGAAGTGGAAAAGCATCCGGAATTCCAGCAACCCAAATACTCACAATACAGGGAAAACAAGCAACTGCTGGATCCACTTGATAAAAGCACCCGCTCTGCCGGGCAATCCAGAGGGAGTCCCGATTACCTTCAGGGTTCCGTCCTGATGATTGAGAACAGGACCGGTGCCATCATTGCACTGCTTGGCGGGCGTAATTTTGCAGACAGCCAGTTGAACAGGGCATTCCAGTCACGGCGACCTGCAGGCACAGCATTTAAGCCCCTGGTTTACGCGGCCGCCTACAGCCAGGACTATTTCCCTGGATCCATGGTCAAAGACACCCCGATAGACAACCGCAGCGTGGCAATTGGCGGCATCACCGGCATCCTCGGGGAATGGGGTGGTGAATCAGAAACCGTCAATTATCTGGGCAGCATTCCCGCAAGGGAAGCCCTGGTGCATTCCAAAAACGCAGCCACGGTCAGAATCGGAAAAAACATCGGTCGCCAAAAGGTGGGCGATGTCGCCAGAAAAGCCGGTATTCAATCTCCACTGGATGATTATGACAAGAGCCTTTTGGGCAGCAGTGCTGTCAGCCTGAAGGAATTGTGCATGGCATTCACCATATTTCCAAACGCGGGTAAACGTCCTGACTCCCTTCATATTATCAGCTCCATTGTCAATGCCGACGGGGCAACAATCTTCAGTGAACCGGTTGCAGAGCTGACCACTGCCATTGACCCGGTCACCGCTTACCAGGTAAACAGTTGCCTGCAGGACGTGCTGAAAAGAGGCACGGCAAAGCAATCCTATACCAAGTACGGGCTGCGGGATAAAAATGCCGCAGGCAAAACCGGAACCACCCACAATTTTACCGACCTGTGGTTTGTCGGATACAATAGTGAGGTGACATGTGGGGTGTGGGCAGGGTTTGATTACCCGAAACCGGTCTACCGTGGCGCATTCAGCAATGCGATTGCGCTGCCGGTCTGGGTTGATGTGATGAATGCCTCATCTCAATCCTTTCCATCATCGGAAATCAAGATGCCTGAGGAATGCAAGATTATCGAGATTTGCCGAAGGTCCGGGCACCTGGCCACTGATTCATGCTACGAGGAACTTCCCGGAGAGGAAAAGGGAGCTCGCAAGATAGAGCGGAGCACCTATGGGGAATTGATCCGCAAAACCAATACATTCCGCCGCTATTGCCAGTTCCATGCCAATGACACCGAACGCATCAAGCATCCCCTTATCACTGATTTTCAATCCGCAAAGATGCCTGATCCCCCCATGCTGGGCACACGGTCCTCTGATGCAATCATGATGGCCTCGCCGACAGTGGTCGGTGCCAGTGACCCTTATTCCTCACAGCAACCCGTATTGCGGGCCCAGGTTGCCGGGCAAGCAGGAGAGATACGCAGGGCAACTGCGGTCAATCAGCTCACACTGGACCGGCAGGAAACTCAAATCCACATCCCTTACCCGGAACCCATTGAGATTCCAGCAGCGGATTAATTACCGGAGCGCAAGGGAATTGAAACATAAGCAAAATGCCTGATCCCCATCATCAGAGGATGACGTGCCCGGAATGCCATACGCAGTTCACGGTCCCATCCAATGAAGGCGACGATAGCCATGCCTCGTGCCCCAAGTGCGGCAAGGTCGTGATGTCAGGGGACAAAACGACAACCGGAGAAAGTGACGGGAAGAGACTAGGCATTCCTGCTGCCAGGAAATCATTCAACTTTGAACTTCCTGAAATGATCATTACCCACTCCGGCAGGAATAAAAAAACAGGCAAACGCCCCCTCCCGTCGGCCGGGACTGGTAACCCCGGGAATACCGACAACATTCCGGATACCAGCCGACAATATGCCCGCAAACCCATTAACTGGGAAATGGAACCGGTTCATCAGCATACTGCACCTTCCGGTGCAGATGACGCTTCGCCCGACCGGAAGTTGAGGTTCAAGAAAATGCCGAGGCAACACAAATACCCGGCCAAGGTATGGGCAGCATTCCTGGTAATTGCCGTATTGTTAATGATTGCCGCTTCAGTAATCCTCAAGCAAAACAAGCGCAAATTGCAAGAGGAGCCGGTTGCAGAACAGGCGCCTTCCCAGCCGGCCATACCCAAGGTCCAGGAATCGGTTGAGGAAAAACCTCAACCTATTGCAAATCCTCAACCGACCGGCCCGATCCAGGCAGCCATTAGCGAGTTCGGTATTCGCGGCACGTATGAAAAAGCCAGCACGGTACTGAAAAGCTTCCTGAATGCCGACTCCCTTGAAAAGCGGAAAAAATTCACCCGCTCCATCCAGCGGGTAGGGCCCCTGATGGACAAGTATTATGAGACGCGTGATCCTGGAGTAATCAAGCATCACTCGCTGACTGATTACTCGAACAGCTCAACACTTGAGAATTTTTATTTAATCGGAGTGACCCTTGATGACTTCAGCATCACCTACGGCATCCTGACCATTGAGCAGGGACGATTCATGGTGGATTGGGAAGCTTTTGTCGGTTACTCCGAGATGACTCTCGATCAGTTCAAGGCAGACAAGACCCAGTCTCCGACACTTTTCCGCCTGCGCGTCAAACCGGATGATTACTTCAACTTTGATTTCACTCCTGATAAATACCAGTGCCTTCAATTAAGCGACATCGAAGAGAAAACGGTTCTGTATGGGTATGTCATCAAGGGCACGGGCCCCATCTCCTCACTACAGCCCGGACAGGAGGAATTCTTCACGCTTCGGCTCCGTTACCCGGAACAACCAAAAGCTGCCAACCAGGTTTTTATTGATGAGGTCATCACCAGTGGGTGGGTCATCGAATAGCGGAAACGACCAAGGCATGACCCTAGACAAGCAATCCAATCCGCAAGATTCCGATGCAACCCAAAGATAATCCCGGCAACATGGAAAGCCTATGGGCAGTCGTGGATTGTCCCTGCTGTAAGAGGGAAGTCAGGATTCGTGCCGAGGCGAGGCTCAGCAAGCTGGCCTGCCCGTATTGCAGCAAGCCCCTCGGTGAAGATAAGGATTCCCAACACAGCTCCGGCTCCCCGGCAACGGTAACGCCAGCCCCAATGACCAACCTGCAACGCCAGCGAAAGGTAACCAGCAAGTCCGCACCAAGCTGGGAAAGCAGCCCGGAACCTGGCCAAAACCCGGGACAGGATGACACCACGGAATTCCTCGAGATTGATCCCAATAATCAAAGCCAGA
>CACIUL010000026.1 GCA_902589825.1 uncultured Verrucomicrobiota bacterium | reverse complement strand
GCTCTTTGCCTGTCGTGTTTCTGCCGGTTTTCCGTCCCCCGCCGATGATTATCTTGAGGGCTCCCTTGACCTTAATGAGCACCTCGTGCGCGAACCTGCCGCGACGTTCTTCGTGCGTGCCAGGGGCGACTCAATGACCGGTGCGGGGATCCATGACGGTGATTTACTGATCGTTGACCGGAGCAGGCAGGCAAAGGATGGCAGCGTGGTCATTGCCTCGGTCAACGGGGAACTCTCGGTAAAGCGTTATACCTGCTCCAATGGTCAAGCCAGGCTGATGCCTGAAAACCCTGCCTATCCGCCGATCAATCTCAATGAGGATGATGACGCCAGGTTGTGGGGAGTGGTTACCAGTGTTGTCCACCGCTTATGATAGCGCTGGCAGACTGCAACAACTTCTACGTTTCCTGCGAGAGGGTCTTCCGTCCATCGCTGGAGAAGTGCCCCGTGATCATTCTCTCGAATAATGACGGATGTGCCGTGGCACGTTCCAACGAGGCCAAGCAACTGGGTATTCCAATGGGCGCCCCATATTATCAGGTTCGGAATATTTGTGATCGCGCCGGAGTGGCTGTCTTTTCGTCCAACTACGAACTTTACGGGGATATGTCGCGGCGGATTGTTTCCGTTTTGAGCCGTTTTTCACCGCGGATGGAGGTCTATTCCATTGATGAGTCATTTCTTGATCTGGGTCAGGCGGTTAATCCCCTGGAACTTTCCCGGCAGATACGAAAGAGGGTGGGTGAGTGGACAGGAATTCCGATTTCCATCGGGCTGGGCCCGACCAAGACCCTGGCCAAGCTCGCCAACCGTCTGGCCAAGCAGGGCAATACAGGATGCCTGGAGGTTCGTCCCGGAGATAAAGGATCCTTGCGGTCGGTGGCCGTGGAGGATGTCTGGGGTATCGGGAACAGATACGCTTCCCGGTTGCGCAGGATTGGTATTCGAAATGCTCTCGAACTGGCAGAAGCTCCTTCCGTGGTGGTAAGGAAGGCGGGTGGCGTGACCCTGGAGAGGACACAAAGGGAGTTGTGTGGATGGAACTGCATCAACCTGGAGGAAGTTCCCCAACCAAGGAAGAATGCCTGTTCCTCACGCTCGTTCGGTCGTCCTGTAACGACATTGCAGGATCTGGAGGAAGCGGTTGCCAACCACGCCGTAAAGGCTGCCAACCGGATTCGCAGGGAAGGCTCGCTGGCCCGGGGGTTGCAGGTATTTGTGGCGACCAACCGTTTTCGCAAAGACCTTCCACAGTATGTCAATTCCCGGACCATGGTTTTCGGTGAGCCTACCGATGATCCTATCTGTATCTTGTCGAGTGCCTGCCGGATGCTCAGGGGGATCTATCGAAATGGCTATGCCTATAAAAAAGCCGGTGTCCTTCTGCTCGACCTTGACCAGGGAGGTCATCAACAGCTTAATCTCTTTAATGGAGGTGAGCGTGAAAAACACGAGCGGCTTGCCGATGTCATGGAACAATTAACGACTGCTTATGGCCCAAGGGCAGCTTTCCTTGCTGCGCAGGGTCTTGAGAGATCCTGGAGCATGAAACGAAGCCGACTGACTTCCCGCTACACGACCAGTTGGGATGAGTTGCCTGTTGCGGGAACTTCCTGATTTAGGTGACTGGTGATAATTTCGTAGGCACAATCTTGCATTGTGGAGAAATTTCATCATCATTCTTGCTTGATGGTTATGCGTGCTCTTGTTATCGGCTTTTCGGTTATCTTTTTATGTGGACTTTTGGGCTCGCTGGCCGGAGAACCCCAGCATTCTGTATTTACCGGGATCTGGAATATTGGTAAGCCTGACCCTCCTGGTGGTCGACCGTTTGTGATGACCCTCAATGCGGATGGTTCCGCTACCAAGAGTCATGTTCCCGGAGCAAGGGGAAAGTGGAAAATTGTCAATGGTGAGGCCCAGATTATCTGGAGTGATAACTGGCGCGACATAATCAGGCGCGATGTCGATGGTTTTCGCAAGGTTGCATTTGCGCCGGGCATCGGATTTGACGGTAAAGCCGACAATAGCGCAACTGCCAGTAAGAAACCGGCTGAGGTCAAAGTGGCTTTGAAGGTTGGTTGGGCAAATACGGACATTACTCCAGAACGTTCTGTTGGGTTGATTGGGTTTGGTAAAAAGCGAATGTCGCAGGGTGTGAAGGATCCCATCAAGGCTACGGTTCTGGCACTGGAGGGTGTCGATAGCAGTGGCAAGTCCGTTGAACAGGCAATCATGGTATCATGTGACCTAATTTCCATACGCCGGGTAACCATGGATGCAGTTCGCGGGTTGCTCAGAGAGCGTTTACCGGAATTTGATCCCGAAAAGCTGATAATGAATGCGACGCATACGCATCAGGCTCCCCAGCAGCAGTCCGGTTCGTCACGGGGTATTTACGATTTAAGTGCTAATGAAAAAAAGAGGAACTGCATGACCGGTGATGAATATCGTGAATTCATTGCCGAGCGGATTGCCTCAGCGGTCTTGGAGGCGTGGAGTAAGCGTAAGCTTGGTGGTGTGAGCTGGGGTATTGATCAGGCTGTTGTTGGTTTTAACCGACGGGTTGTTTTTCAGGACGGAAAGACAAAGATTCACCGCAATACGAACACACCGGGGTTTGGCCATATGGAAGGTATTGAGGATCATACCTTGTCGCTGCTGTTCTTCTTTGATCGTAATGAGGCGCTCACTGGCATGGTGATTAATGTGGCCAGTCCTGCTCAGTCGGAGCAGGGAGGTAATCATATTTCCGCTGATTTCTGGCATGATGTTCGTTCAGAGATCGCGGACAGGTATTCGAAGGATGTCTTTATTCTGCCTCAATGTGCTGCGGCCGGGGAAGGATTTCCGGTGAGCAGTATTCAGCATCGTGCGCAGGTGGCCATGGCAAAGCGTCGGGGCGTAAGCTGGAGGGGCGAGATTGCTCGAAGAATTGCGGACGGAGTTGATCGAGCTCTTCCAGTGTCCCGTAAGCACATTGAGCAGAGTTTGGTGATGAAGCATGCGGTTGATCGGATCAAGCTCCCGGAAAAGAACCCACCTTCACCGCCTTTTGTGGTGCTGGATCCGGTTGATTCTGTAGAGCTCCATCTCTTGAGGATTGGCGATATTGGTATGGCTACTGTGCCGTTTGAACTATTTATTGATTACGGCATGCGCATACAGGCTCGAAGCAAGGCGCTAATGACATTCATGGTTCAGCTGGCTTGTGGACACAGTGAATATCTTCCCAGTAAACGAGCAGTTCAGGGAGGAGGGTATAGTGCAGAGCAATATCTTGTTGGTCCGGAAGGGGGGCGCGTTCTGGTGGAGGAAACTCTCGGGCGACTGAATGCCTTCTGGCCATAGCAGGTTGTATCCCTTTTGGTTTACCCTGAATATCATATGAACTCAACAGCATTGCCCCGTATTCATTTTATTGCCAATCTGTGGACTCTGGTTGGCCATCCCTCAGAAGCGAATGAGTG
The DNA here is from genome assembly GCA_902589825.1 of uncultured Verrucomicrobiota bacterium. Taxonomy (GTDB): domain Bacteria; phylum Verrucomicrobiota; class Verrucomicrobiia; order Verrucomicrobiales; family DEV007; genus CACIUL01. The sequence continues at coordinate 39,035 of CACIUL010000026.1, read as the reverse complement.
GACCCTTGAGGAAAAAATCAAGGCCATCAGTGAAGCGGGATTTGATGGGGTTAATGACCGCGGCCGGCCTGAGTTAAAGGCTCTGCTGGAGAAATACAGCCTGAGCTTTTCAGGATTGTTTGATGCAAATGACCCGTCTGAGTTTGCCTCCCTGATTACCGCCCAGGTGGATTGTGGCGCGAGCACGATCAACGTCCAGCTTTGCGACCATGACACCTCCATTGATGAGGCAATAGAGAAAACCATCCTGCTCATGGAGGAGGATGAGAGGCAGCAGGCGAACACACACCTTGAGGTTCACCGTGATACCTGTACGGAGACTCCCGAGAAAGCTTACGCCATTGCCGACGGCTACCGGGAAGCGACCGGCAAGCTTTTACGCATGAACATTGACCACTCGCACCCGGCGATTATCAAGCACCTGAGGCCGGAGGACTTTGCGCCGCGCCTGCTGGATCGCCCGGAACTGCTTCAGGGGGGAAACCTGCTTCATTGCCGGCCGTTCAATGGGCATCATTGCCAGATCCCGGTTACCGATGGCAGTGGTGGGTTAACACAAGAATTTCGTGACTACCTGCCCTTTGCCGAGGCGGCATTCTCATGCTGGCTTGAGGGGCCAAGGCCCCACAATGAGCTTTGGGTTGTGCCCGAGCTTGGCCCTGTTGCAAGCGGTTATGGGGTCAGCACATGGCCGCCGGTGTGGGAGGATTGCATCGTTGCCAGGCGCGAATTGGCCGGTGCCTGGCAACGCGCCTTGTCACACAGTAAAATGGTTCCGGATTAACGCATTTAAATGCACAGATCCTAGTCAGTGTCATTTCCCGGGAGTTTTTTCCAGATGGTTTTCTCCATTTTTTCCAGGCCTGACAGGGAGCTCTTCACCTCTTCAGGGAACCACCTTGCCTTACCCCTGACATGGCTTTTGCTGCTGGGCTGAGTTTGGCGATTGCCATAAAGGAAAGCCCAGTTGGTAGGCAACCAGTATTGGCGCCAGATAGTGTTCTTGGCCACGATCGCTTCACGGAGTGCTTCATTGCCGGCAGAGAGTTGCGGGGAGAATCCAAGTTGTCTTGCCATTGCCTGGGCCGCGAGGCGGTGGCCTTCAACGGAGAGCATCTGTCCGTCACCGGTAACCGGCTTGCCTGTGAGCTCAGTAAACAAATCGATCACGGGCAAACCGCGTTCATTGGCAAGTTCACGAATTATGGAAACATATTTGGCGAGGTTGGTGTTACGCGCTTTCACGTCCAGGCCGAGTTCGAGTGGATCCTCAAAAGGGGAGGGGGTGACCAGCACCATGCGGCCGGTATAATCGGAGAGTTGCTTGAGGATTGTTTCGTAAGCTGCCCGGAAAGCTGCAGGATTTTCACCACTGCCGGTTTCCAGTGACTCCATTTTGCCAAACCAGAGGAAGACGGTTTCAGCGGTAATGCTCGGTCGGCGATCAATTTCACCATAACCGGGCTTGGTAGTACTGAAGAAATTGCGCGGGCGTTGCTGCAGGTAAACGGTGTCCGCCGGCCAGGCCATGTTGCGGAAATGCAGTTGATGTTCCGGATGGCCGGATGCAAGCAGTGTCTCAATCCAGCCGTGACGGCTGCTTTCCGCCGCATTGGCTCCACCGAGGATGACAATGGTCTGGTCTCCTGTGACCTTGAAGCCTTTAGGGAAGGCAGGCACCGGCCTGGCCGGCCTGGCAAGCGGGCGCAGCAGGGCATGGATCGGAGTATTGAGAGCCTCCAGATCGGCGCCCGGGGCGAAATGCCAGGTATTGGCGAGGGAAACGGTTTCCTGCCCCAGTTGCAGGGCGAGTTGCTCCGGTTTACCAGCGATACCTCCCGAATAACCATGGTCCATGACACGAACGGCAATGGTGTTTTTTCCTGTTTGCAGGAGACCTGCAGGAACGGGGTAGTTGCGCACCGTGAAATGGTGGCCGGGATCCTCATAACCCCCGACTCTGGTGCCGTTTACCCAGGTGACGTCCATGTCATCGATTTGACCGAGGTGCAGGATGACTTTGGACTTGGCCTGTTCGGCGGACAACTCGATGGTTTTGCGAAACCAGACTACGCCATCAAATCCCGGTAACCCGGCGTTCTCAAAATGCCCGGGAACCTTCATGGTTTTCCACTTGCTGTGATCAAATGAGGGCTTGGCCCAGGCTTCGCCTTTGGAACCGGGGTCGGCAGCCGCGATCAATCTTGGCCAGTGGGAGGTGGGAGCAGGGATTGCTGTCTTTTGGATGGGTTCCGGAGCTTCTGCTTTCTTTTTCGGGAGGGCAGCGAGCAATTGTGCCTCGGTTTGCTTCTCGAGGGCAATCTTCGGGTTGTGGATTAATTTTACCGGTCGATAAAATACGGTCTGAGCGGGACCGCTATGCACTTGGAATGATATTTGGCCCGAAAGTTCGCCCTTTGGGTCTTCCAGGGCCACGCACAACTTGCCGTTGATGGCAGTCCATATCCTGTGACCGATGGCGAGGATCTCATACCGGTTCCAGTCGCCGGGCTTCACTGCACCCGTCGCGTTGTTGTTCCAGTCCAGCTTGCCTCGACCGTGCTCATGGTACAATTTTCCCCACACGCCGGCCCCGACATCGGCCTGATAACCGATGGCCTGACCCGCGGCATTGGCTTTTTTGGAACGAAACTGGATGCCCGCATTGCGATTGTCCGGGGTCAGTTTCACGTCGACTGACAGGTAGAAGTCTTTCACCTCGCCATTCGACCAGATGAATTCATTCCTGGGCACCTTGACTGCGGAATGCCCCACGATGGCGCCGTCCTTGACCGACCAGTACTTCATCTCGGCAGCCGACCAGCCAGTCAAGTCCTTGCCGTTGAAGAATGCTTCCGGTGATGCTGCACCCAGCGATCCACCGCCCAGTACCATGACACCCAAGGTTGCCATTAGAAGGTGATGGTTTTTCCACTTCTTGTTGTTCCTCATTATGAATATTGACTCCTTCATCTTGCGATAAAGAAAGGAAAAAACGTTATTTCTTAGGTATCGCCCCGGCGGCCGTATTGAGAAAAGTGGCGTGGGTGAGATTTCTATCCCCGCCCCATGCGTTTTGTAGCATGATATAGATGGTTTGGGTGTCAGGATCAATCCAGGTCATGGATCCCCCGGACCCGCCTTTGCCGAAGCTTCCCTTTGTCAGGGCGGAAGTTGAGCCCTGCGGTTCAACGGCTTCCTGAAAGGCAAGGGCATGGTAGTTGCCAGCGCCGTGTCCGGCCGGTTTCACGTTTCCGGTTTGCTTACGCGTCAGCTCATGAACGGATTTTTCCGAAAGGTAACGAGTGCCACCGTATGTGCCGCCGTTTAGCAGCATCTGGCACCAGGGGAACAAATCCTCGGCAGTGCAGAAGAATCCGCCATCCACGGCGAAATAACTGCCACCGGTGCTCCAGGAGAAGTCGCGCATTTTCTCTGCTGCCCACTTGCCTTTCTTGGTCTTGCTGTGTTTGCGCACTGCTCTGTTCTCCAGTACGTCCTTGATGGAGAAATACGTGTTTTTCATGCCGAGAGGATCAAGGATTCGGGCTTTCAAAAACTCGGCGTATGGCATACCGGAATATTTTTCCACGAGGTAAGCGGCGACATAGAGGCCCTCGCCGCCATACATCCATTTTGTACCCGGCTCCCACATCAGCGTATCCTTGGCGGCTTTGAGCACACGCTCCTTGATGGTTTTCGTGGCCCGGCTCCTGTTGGGATTCTTTGGGAGACCGTCCAGGTGGTTGAGCAAATTTCGGACGGTCAGTGGATGTTTAGCCGTTGCCGAGCTCTGCTTACCGGTCTTCACTTTCTGCCCCTTGAATTCCGGAATGTGTTTCTCCACCAGGTCATCGAGCTGCAGGTGTCCTTCATCGACCATCATCATGATGGCGACCGCGACGAAGGGCTTGGTGATCGAGGCGGCCCAAAAAACATCGGTGGTCTCCAGCGGTTCCTTGTCCATGATCCGCCAGCCCACGGCATCGATGCATGCGATCTTTCCATTCCTTGCCACCAGGGTAACCATGCCGGTGCTTTGTTTTCGGTCGACGATTTCCTGAAGTTTTTTGGGAATCTGCGATAGTCGTTTCTGATCCATTCCGTGCTCCGCTGCTGCCGAATAGGAAGCAGTCAGTAGCAGGCCGATGGCGACGGAGATACGCATTCTTATTGTGGGTATTTTTTGTGGTTTCGTGGCTTCTGTCACGGCAGCCCTTGCCGAAAGGTCGACTTTGCCACGGGCTAGGAAGAATTATCTTGGATTAAACAGGATACGGCAGTTTGGAAGCGCCTTCCTCAGCATGGCTTGCTGATCAAGTGGGACGAGGTTGCCCCGCAGGTCCAACTCGGTCAGGTTGATCAATTTAGTCAGTGGAGTGAAGTCGGAAATCTCATTCAGGCCTAGGTTTATCTTGGTAAGATTTTTCAAACTTACTAATGGTGCAAGATCAGTGACTTGATTGTCCAAAATAGACAACTTGGACAACTTGGACAACTTGGATAGCGGCGTGAGGTCTGATATCTGGTTCGATATTAGAGTTAATTCGGTGAGGTTGGTTAAATCTGCTAATGGTGCAAGATCAGTGACTTGATTGCCGGGAATCGACAGGAAGGACAACTTGGACAAATTCGCCAGTGGTGTGAGGTCTGTAACCTGATACCCTGAAAGGTGAAAACTGGAAAGTTCGATACATTCTGCCAGGGGTTTGAGGTCCAGTTTGGAGTCAGGGTATAACTTCTCGAGAATCAGCTTTGTGGCACCGCTTTCCTTCGCTTTGCGAATCTTGACTGATGCCGGTTCTCTATGCTCTTTCAAACTTTGGCCTCTTCTTATCTCATCCCGAAAAGCATAAACGGATTGGGCTGAACGGCTCAGTGTTTGTTCGCTTTCGCCCTGAATGCGATGGCTTTCATGGGCCAAGGTAGATCTGTCGTGCTCTTCCCGTTGCCGCATGTCGAATTTCAAGCGATCCCACAAACGCCCGATGTTCCGCTTCAACTCCTCGCGAGCACCATCAAAACGCTTGGGTTCCCTTTTCAAAAAAAAGGAATCCTTGACCCCTTGCAACAAACCCGTCCTAATTTCTTCAGGAAGTACGGCAATATTTTTTCTGTCTTCTTCCGACATGGTCTCAAGAACCTTGGCGACGTCTCCCTCGAAATCCTTCGCATCCAGAGGAGTGGTGGAAGGTGGGAATATCCTCTCGACTTCACGCCCAGCTTCAAAGGTTGTCCTGTGAAACACCGTTCCATTTTTACGGTAATAAACCCGGGTTCCGCTCCCATCCTTCAGGATAATTTCACATTGCTTCCCATCTTCGCCATCACCTTGCATCAAAGTCCACTGACCATCCCACCTACGGCCCTCTTTCCATTGTCGTTCTGATACTATTTCCCCGGTTTGACTCCATTCGGTCCAAATCCCGTCCGGGTGAAAGTTCTTGTAGTTTTTCTCACTCGATTGCTGCCCGTTTTCGTACCACGTGGTCTCGACCAACCGATCTTTCGCATAGGTCGCTTGATAAGCCTTCTTTCCGTTCTCGTGCCAACGGAATATCGTAGCGTCTAAGTTTAAACGAAATTCATATATCTTGGATCCATTCTCGTCCCAGGCAGTCCAGAGCCCTTCTGGTTTTCTGTCCTTGATCCTGCCTCTAATTCTTTTTTGCCCGTTTTCATGCCATCCGGCCTGAAGGCCATCCGGTCGGCCATCCCTGAATTGGCTCAAGGAGCTGACCTTGCCGTTGGCGTGGTTAATCCTCCTCCAGCCCGTCTTGACCTCGCCGCCGACCACAGCCTCACCAAGGATTTCCTCAAGTGTTGCGGGATCATCCAGGTCAGGAGAATGGTTGGAATGGTGATCTTCGGCAAGGGTGAGATCCACCAGCAGAGCGCCAAACAAAATAACCGAAAACAACTTTATCAAACGACTGAAATTCATCTGTCCCGTGTAATCACTGATCAACATAAGCGGTCTCCTTGGTCCATACGCCTGTTTTCTTTTTCTTACCGGATATGGACCAAGCCATCCTGATTTTCGGTTTTATAAATGCCCAGGGCTTTTCTGTCATGATCGGTCACCAACCAGTAATGGCCGGAGTATGTCCGTTGCCTGACCTCCGCACCGGGATTGATTTCATTATACTGCACCCGGTCACCCGAGGTGTTGATCCAGTAGATGAGGGCTTTCGCCTTGCTTTGGTTTCGGAAGGTCAAATGCACTTCCAGCGCATTGCCACCGGATCGCACTTTCCCCTCCCGTGCCGGGTCGATCACGGCCAGTTTTTTTACTCCGGGCTTTTTGCTGGCGGTCGGTGCTGTTTTACGGCCCAGGATCGGGGCGGGTTCACCACGCTTATTGGCTGCCTTGGCCTCAGCAACAGCCTTGGCCATGGGAAAATAGTTTGTACGCCTTATGCGGTTATTGGGCAGCCGCTCGAAGGATTTTGGTGGTGTGGCTTTTCCTTCCGGCGTTTTTACCGGGGTGTATTTCCTGAGCAGTGAGCGATGCAGTTCCAGTATGGCCTGGTGCTCGGGCATGTAGGCGAGGTTGTCGTGTTCCCCCTGATCCTTGCGGTGATCATACAATTCCTCAATTTTGGATCCGGGATCAAAAACATACCGCCAATGGTCGGTGCGCACCCCGTGAATGCGGCGATAGCTGGAAATGGCCGGCTGGACGCGTTTGCCTGCTTTCGGATCCTTGAGCAGGGCAACCAGGGATTCGCCCTCCAGTTGCTCGGGAAGTTCTGTATTGGCCAGTGCGGCAAGAGTGGGATAAATGTCCAGTGTGCTGACCGGCCGATCGCAGATACTGCCTGCCTTGGTGATTCCGGGGGCGACCACAAACATGGGGATTCGGGTCGACTCCTCCCAGCAGGTGAACTTTTCCCAGTTTTCCTTTTCTCCGATGTGCATGCCGTGATCTGACCAGAGAACGATAATGGTATCCTTCGCACGACCGCTTTGCTGCAGGCCGTCCAGCAGGCGGCCGACCATGGCGTCGGCAAAGGTGATGCTCGCTAGGTATCCCCGCACTGCCTGCTTCCACTGGTCGTTTTGAGCGACCCATTGATGCCAGCTTCGGCGGCCGTGGTCCCAGGTGTCCGTCAGGTCGTCTTCCTGGTGCGAGGGAAGCTGCACCTTGTCGAGGGGATACATGTCGAAATACTTGGCCGGTACCTCCCAGGGGATGTGTGGTCGGAAAATGCCTGCGGCGATGAAAAACGGCTTGTCACGCTTCTTCTTCATTTCGCTTAACGCCCATTCGACCACCTTGTAGTCACTCATGCCGGGATCGTCTTCGGCCACCGGCAGCCAGCCGAACAAATGGTTACCCAGCGGACGGCGACCGAAGCAACTCGCCTCATGAGCCTGCACGTCCTTGGTGGGCGGCCGCACCTGGAAAGGAATCGGTTTGTGGGGCTCGGGGAAATAGGAGTCCCAGGTATCGGGATCGTTTTCGCTGCCGTTCCACCATTGCAGGGAGTGGTAGATCTTGCCACCGCCCATGGCGGTATAGCCATGATTGCGGAAGTGCTGACTCAAGGTCACGACGTTGGCCAGTTTCGGGTTCTTGCGCCAGTTCGGGCCGGTGCCCTTGAAAACGTTGGCGGTGATACCCGATGTACTGGGCCGCACCCCGGTCATGACCGCGACCCGTGAGGAGTGACAGGCCGGAGATGCCGTATGCGCATTACGAAAGGTCATTCCCATCTTCGCCAGGCGGTTCAGGTTCGGGGTGATTGCCTGCGGATGACCATCCAGTGGCTCGATCCAGTCGTTCATGTCGTCAATGGCAATAAACAGAACGTTGGGCTTTTGGGGTGCGGCTGGCGCGTTAAGGACAAAAATGGTGGCAAAAAAGCCAAGGACAGCGGTGATTCGTGTTTTCATTGGAAATGTCTCGTTGGAGGGTTTGACTATTTGTCCTTCTGCTCAGAATCCTTGGTTCGAAGATGTTTGATGCGAATGTCCCTGAACGCGACGACACAGCCCTTGCCGTGATCCTGCAGGGCCAATAATCCGGAGCGGGATGAGTGCGTGGCATCCTCATCGATGAGCTCGGCGAAGACCACGCCATTGATCTTTTGCACGAGGCGCGCACCCACTGCCCTTATCACCAGATCGTTCCATTCGTTGTCCTTGCAAGCCGACTGGACCTTGGCTGGGTCAGTTCGTTGCGCGAACGTTTTGGTGCCGTCGGGGCCAATGTGGGCAAGTTGTCCCGCGGTGCCGAGTCGACTCCGATACTTCTCGGGGGCCAGGGAGTGGTGCCATAACCCCATTTTGGTGGCATCAGCAATCTCGACCTGGTAGCCGCGCACCTGCCACTTGTCGATTTCCTTGCTGCGCACCTGCACCCCCGAGTTGCCCTTGGTGAACTTGAAGCTCAGGCGCAGCTCGAAATCATGCAGTTCTCCATCCCGCCAGATCAGCCAGTTCTTCTTGGTTGGGCCGCCGACAGATTGGATAGTACCGTCCACCACGGTCCATGCCTTCTCATTGCCTTCCCAACCGGTCAGGTCTTTGCCGTTAAAAAGGGAAGTGAATCCGGATTCCTTTTTGGGATCTGCTGGCGCATCGAGAATCAACAGGATAGCAAAGAAGGCAAAGGCAACGGTGATTCGCGTTTTCATCGGAAGCTTCTTATTTGTTCGGGGCGGTGAGCTGGGGAAATTTTTTCAGCAATGCCTGCGGGATCGTGTTTGGCCATCCCTCGTTGGATTGCTTGGGGCCCGCAGTGGTTCGACCATCAGTAATGGCGTTTACCAATGCATCAACGAGCTCAGTTACCTTCTCGGGATACTTGTCCTGCAGGTTTTTGGTCTCCCGGGGATCCTCCACAAGATTGTAGAGTTGGAGCAGCGGCATTTTTTTCCTGCCTGCCTCGGATTCACGTGGGGGGCTCCAGCCGCCGGATCCGCGGCACAGGAGCAGTTTCCACTTGCCCATGCGGACGGCGAAATGACCGCTGATGGAATGATGAATGACCAACTCATGCAGGGGAGCGTCCATTTTTTTTCCGGTCAGGACAGGCAGCAGGCTGACACTGTCCTCGGCTGCATTGGCGGGGAGATCGACATCAATAATATCAGCACAGGTGGCCATGATATCGGCAAGGGTAATGGTCTGCTCGCTGCGCGTATTAGCCTTGATTTTTCCCGGCCAGCGGACGATGAACGGCACGCGATGTCCTCCCTCATAGGCGTCTGCTTTCCATCCACGCCAGTTTTCCTTCAAACGGACGTTTTTGGCTTCCAGTTGGGCAAACTCTGCCCTTGGAGAGGTGCCGTTGTCGCAGGTGAATATCACCACGGTGTCGTCAGTCTGCCCGGTATCCTTTAGTGCCTTGAGTATTTCACCGATTGCCCAGTCAGTCTCCACCAGGAAATCCGCGTATGGGGAGATGCCGCTGATTCCCTTGAATTTCCCCCCGGGGGCGATTGGCGTGTGAGGGGAAGGCATCGGGAAGTAGAGGAAGAAGGGCTTCTGCTCTGCCTTGCGTCCGCGAATATATTCGGCACAGCGGCGGCCATACTCCAGCAGGACCTTGGAGAAGTCCCAATCGGCGATGGCGGGTCCCGCAGATACGCCCACCATGGAGCCGCGTTTCATCTGGGAGGTGAGCTTGCCAATCAAGTGTTCATTCTCTCGCCACGCGTAAGGAGGCCAGTTGGGTACATCATCACCAAAGTAATAGTCAAACCCGTGACTGTTCGGCCCACCCTTGATAGCCTTGGTAAAGTCGATCTCGTTGAGTTTCTCGGTAAATCCTCCGCCTTTTTTTGGCCAATGCCAGCCGAGGTGCCACTTACCGATCATCGCGGTGGAATACCCCTTTGCTTGGAATATTTCCGGCAGGGTCAGGCGCTGCTCAGCGATCAAGGGGCGCTCCCATTGCCCAACGATGCCGCGTTTCAGGCGGCTGCGCCAGTTGTAGCGGCCGGTCAGCACACTGTAGCGTGTTGGCGAGCATACGCCGGAAGTGGAATGCGCATCCATGAAGGAGATGCCTTCGCTTGCCAGTTGGTCGATGGCGGGTGTCTTCAATCCCATTTTCGCGTTGAATGCAGATACTGAGTCAATGCCCATGTCATCACCGAGGATGAGGATGACATTGGGTTTCCCGGACAGGTTGCAAATCCCGGCAACAAACAGCACGGAAGCCAGAAGGGATGCCAGTGGTGATGTCATGCGAGAGAAATTTCCCAATGGATGCTTTTTCATTATTTCGTATTGCCCACGGTCTTCAGGCTACTGAGGTATTTGATCAGGTCACGTAATTCGGTGCGCGTTAGGCTGGCGGTGAGTTGTGGCGGCATCACGCTGCCGCCTTTGCTGCGCTGCTTAATGTTGCCGACTTGCAGGGTGGCAATCTTGCCGGTGGTGAGGTCGCGGATACGCAGCACGGTTTCATTCTCACTGTGCGCAAAGCCGTTTAAAACTCGACCATCCTTTGTCACCACCGTGGTAGCCTGGTAACCTTCCTTGATCTGCCGTTCAGGCCAAAGCACGGACTCAATGATGATGTCAAGCGGCAGCCCTGCCGCCAATGCCGTGAGGTTTGGTCCCTTAAGTGCCGTGACGTTTCCCTGTATACCGTCCACTGCGTGACATGCCGTGCAACTGATGATGGGTAACTGGAATACTCTCCGACCGTTTTCCGCATCACCTTTTTCCAGTGCTTCACTGGCCAGTGCTGCCACATAGTCAGGGCTGTAATCGGGTGTGGTGCCTTCAAGGCCAATTATGCCATTGAGTGTCTTTGTGAGCCTTGGTTCATTACGCCCGGTGCTGTTGAGCCAGCGACGCACGAGCTTGGCAGTATCTACAGGGATTGTCTTAGTGATCAGTGCTCCTGCCAGTTCATCTGCGCCCCTGCTGCGTTGCAAGAGTGCTGAGAGCAAGGGGTTGGTTTCTTCTTCTGTGGCCTTTGCCAAAAGAAGTGCGGTTAATGATGCCGCACGCGCGACATCATGCGTGGCGAGGCTTTTTATTGCCGCTACCCGAATGGGTGGAGCGGTGTCCGGTGAAGTTAATTGATCCAGTATCCTGATGAGTGCCGGGTCCTTCATTGCGCCGAGTGACTCAGTGGCCGCAAGGCGCAGCGGCAGGCTTTCATTGCGATCAGTTGCCATGGCGCTGATGGTCGCGCTGTGTTCATTGAGTGCCCATAAGCCACTTAGTCGGATAGCTTGCATTCGGATAGCGCTGTCCTGACTTTTCAGGATCGGGCCCATTAACCGGGCGGCATCCGTTGGGGCCTTGAGGTTGCGTTCACTGGCAGAGTCAATTAGGGCTTTTAATACTCCAGGCTTATCGCCCCCGGTCTTCAGTGCCAGGCTGGCATCCGCGGAGTTTCCAATACCGGCCAGCACGGCAATTAAAATGGAGCCTTCTTCCGGTAGAAGGTTTTCGTTCGCAAGCTTTTGACGAATAACTCCGGCTACGTCATCACCTCCGATGGTGCTTACCACGCGGACAAGGTGCGAGGAGTGGTTGAATTTCAGGTTTCCGGAGAGCAGTGCCGGTTGCCAATGCCCTGCAAGTGCATGGACGGCTTGGGTGAAGGCAAAAGTAATAAAGCGATCTTTCGGTCCGTCGGCTGCCTGGGCGGCAATAATGATCGAGCCGGCTTCGCGAATGTCACTGGCAGCCACGATTGTCTCAAGCCGCACCCGGGGGTGCTCATCGATGGCGCTTTCCCGTAAAAGAGCGAGTGGATTATTTAGCCGGTGATGCCAGCGGCCGATGACGCGCGTGGCATAGGCGCGGGCACGATGGTCCTTTGCTGTTAGCAACCGTTCCAGCAGCGGGCGATTGACGACTTCATGTGATTCGAACACCCCGATTGCCTCGAAAAGCTTGTGCTCAAGCTTGGGGTCATCGCGTTTCAGTTTGTCGATCCAATTCCCGACGGCGCCGATGGCCTCGGCTTTCGGCATGTCCATAAGGCGCAGCTTGGCGAGTTCCCGGTTTCTTCGCAGCGGGTGGGCGAGTTGCATGCAAAGTTGTGTGGCATTCATGTCAGCCAGTGCCGGGGGCTTCAATAGTGGCCGGTCTTTGGCAGTAATACGCCAGATTCGGCCGTGATCCTTGTCCCGGTGGGGATGTCGCAGAGAGGCCTGGTAATGACCAATGATCGGGTTGAACCAGTCGGCGATGTAAAGTGCGCCATCAGGACCGATATTCAGGTCAACCGGGCGGAAGGCATTGTGCGATGAGGTGAGAATAGGCTGGAGAGTTTGCAGCTTGTGCCCCGCTCCGTCAGTAGTGGGGCGCAAGCGGGCAATGTTGCGCGCGAAATACCCGGCAATCAGGAAATCTCCCTGCAGGTCTTCCGGAAGGTGTGGCGAGTCGACAATATTGATTGCCATTGATTTGATCTTTGTTGCGCCAATCTGCATGGCTCCACCCCAGTAGCCGCCGGTGATGTGCTCGGTATGAACCATGCTCGGCAGTAACTCGCTGATGCCGCCCCCGTTGCTTTTGATAAAGGGCTCGCCCCAGTTGCCAAACGCGTAGCCCCATGGGTTGCCGCCTCCGGAAGTTCGCCGGTAACTGTGCAACTCTCGGCGCAATGGCCGCAGCCGCCATGAACCGTGCTCATCAAGGCGGCGTATACCCCACGGTGTCTCTACGCGTGAGAAGCAGTGTAGTCCCTGGCAGAAAAGCAGCTCGCCGCCGGGTGTCCAGGCGAAGGAGTTGATGTTCTGGTGGGTGTCGCCCGTCCCGAATCCGGTAAACAGGATTTCCACATGGTCGGCTTTTCCGTTACCGGTCGTGTCCCGCACATGGATCAGGTCACGACCGTTCCCAATGTATGCCCCGCCATGGCCGAGCGCGAATCCGGTCGGCATGTTTAAGCCGTCTGCGTAGGTGGAAACTCTATCTGCTCTGCCGTCCCTGTTGGTATCCTCAATGATGAGAAGTTTATCATTTGGCTTCATGCCGGGCTCTAGCTGTGGATATGCCCACGTGCACAGCACCCAGAGTCGCCCGCGTTCATCCCATCGGAAGCATACCGGGTTGGCAATGCCCATGCTTTCATCGGCAAAAATGTTTACCTGCAATTGCTCGTCAATCGAGAAGGATTCCAGTTGTGCCTTGACTGAGTTGTCATCTTCCGGTGGGGAAACGGAGAGGGGGTTTTGCCCCGCAGCCGTTAATCCCGATGCCAGGAGAATAATCAACAGCTGTGCAGTTCTATTCATTGTATACAATTGTTAAAACTGGCTTCATGATCTTGGCAGCATGCAAAGCACCAGAAGTCTCTGCTGACTATTCCTTGAGCGTGGGAAATGCTGAGAGGAGTCTTTTGTGGAATGTGTTCGGGTATCCCTCGTTGGATTGTTTTGGGCCCGGATTTGTCCGGCCATTTCGGATGGCAACCTTGAGCTGATCAATAAGCTCATTGACCAGTTCTGGTTTTTTCTCAAAGAGATTAACCTGCTCTGAGGGGTCATCGGTCAGGTTATAGAGCTGCAACAATGGCAGCTTCTTGTTCTTGAATGCTGCTGCAGGTTTAGGGGCACTCCATCCTCCGGATCCCGGGCAAAGGGCCAGTTTCCATGGTCCCTTGCGGATGGCAAAGGACCCGTTGATGGAATGGTGGATGGTAAAGGGACGCGTGGGCTTGTCGGTTTGCTTGCCGGTGAGAACCTCAAAAAATGAGAAAGAATCCTCAGCGGCATTCTCGGGGATCGTGTTTTTCCGGCCAAGGATATCAGCCATGGTGGCAAAGAGGTCCGTCGTGCAGATGGTTTGGCTTGAGGTCGAGCCGCCCTTTACCTTGCTTGGCCAGCGTACCAGGAACGGAGTCCTGTGTCCCCCTTCATAGATGTCGGCTTTGTTTCCCCTCCAGTCTCCATTGGCCTTATGGCCTTTCTTGGCCAGCTCGGGTATTTTGGCCATTGGCGAACAACCGTTGTCGGCAGTAAAGATTACCACCGTGTTATCGGCGATTTCCTGTTTGTCCAGTTCTGCCAGTACTTCACCAACCACCCAGTCGGTTTCCATCAGGAAATCACCATAGGGTCCGAGGGAGGACTTTCCCTGCCATTTCTTGGAGGGAATAATGGGGGTGTGGGGACTGGTCAGCGGCAAGTAAAGGAAAAAAGGCTTATCACCCTTGGCGCTTGAGGCAATAAATGCACGGCTTTCACGGGCGAAATCAATCAGGCAGTTGATGGCTTCGAAGTCCTCTGTTGCCGGCCCGGGGCGGTTGGGTTGGAGGAATGCCTTGGTGGTGTTTGCCCATCCGGTCGGTTTATCGTTTTTCAGGTAGAGGTAAGGGAACATGTCCAGGGATGCCGGGATGATAAATGATTCATCAAAGCCAATTGCCAGGGGCCCCCCGTCTACTTTCTTGGCGTAATCGATTTGCCAGCCGTCACCCTTGGCAGGTCCGGACTTGGGTTTGCGCTTTTCTCCGTCAGGCAGCATTTTCCAGCCAAGTCCGAGGTGCCACTTGCCTACCACGGCAGTGTGATACCCGTTCTTCCTTAGAAAACCAGGAACCGTGAGCCTTTCCTTTTTAATCAGGGGTTCTGACATTCCCCAGAGCACACTTTTTTTCAGGGTGCTGCGCCAGTTGTACCGGCCGGTAAGGATGCCGTAACGGGTAGGTGTGCAGACGCCGGAAGTGGTGTGCGAATCGGTAAACCGCATTCCTTCCCTGGCCAAACGATCGCAATGTGGAGTGGGCGCCTTGCCGCCGGCGTGTGAAAGGTCACCATAGCCAAGGTCATCGGCTAGGATATAGATCACATTGGGATGATCCGCTGCGGAGGCAATGGTCAATTGGACAAGGCCTGCCAAGATAATGTTGTAAAGAAATCGATAAGGCATGAACTGGTCATACATGAAACCTGATTTGCAGGCAATGCCAAAGGGCATGCCTCAGGATTGAGCGCGTATTAGCAATGCCGGCGGATGCATCGGTATTGCCAACTTACCGCCACGGCACTAGAATTTATATTATGCGTCTTTTTATTGCTGCTGCTTTCCTCATGTTTTGCGCTGCCCTGCAGGCGGAAAAGCGCCCGAACATCATTATTATCCTGACTGATGACATGGGGTTTTCCGACCTTGGGTGTTTTGGTGGAGAAATTGACACGCCCCACCTCGATGCGCTTGCAGCAGGGGGCTTGCGTTTCACCGAGTTTTACAACACGGCAAGGTGTTGGCCAACACGAGCCACCATGTTGAGTGGTCGCTATAGTAATAAACTTAGCAGATCACAGGTCACGGTTGCCGAGGTGCTCAGGACTGCCGGTTACCAGACGGGCTTGGTGGGCAAGTGGCACCTTGGCATGAACCCGAAGAAAGACGGGCCTATACAGCGCGGTTTTGATGATTTTTACGGGACGATGACCGGTGCAGGTTCGTTTTGGGATCCCTATACGCTGGCGCGCAATACCGAGTTTACCGAGCCGGATGGCGAAGACTACTACTATACGGACAAGACCGGGGAAGAGGCCGTCAGGCAGATTGAGGAATTCTCGAAATCAGAAAAGCCCTTCTTTCAATATGTTGCCTTTACCGCGGCACACTGGCCAATGCATGCGCCAGAAAAATCGATCCAGAAATACCTCAACATGTATCGGGGCGGGTGGGAAAAACTGAGGCAGGATCGTTATGCTCGGATGCTCAGGATGGGAATCATCGACAGCAAGCGCTGGCCGCTGCCCGAGAGAGAGAGCCGTGTCCAGGATTGGGATACCATTGACCATAAGGAGTGGCGTATCCGGAACATGGCCATTTATGCAGCGATGGTTGACCACATGGACCAGGCTGTTGGTCGAATGACCGCGGCCCTGAAACGCACTGGTCAGTTTGAGAATACATTCATTATTTATTTCCACGATAATGGGGCGTGTCCGGAGCACCTTGGAGGAAACGGTTGGAATACCGCCAACAATATCCTTGCCAAGGCAAAGAAGGAGGGAAAGAAAGTAGCGGTTGGCGATGTCTATGATGTACCAATGGGAGGTCCGCTCACCTATGGAAGTGTCGGCCATAACTGGGCCAATGCCCAGAATACGCCGATGCGTCGTTATAAGTCCAACGTGCATAACGGGGGAGCCTGCACGCCGGCCATTATGCACTGGCCAAAGGGCCTGAAGACCAAGCCTGGCTCAATAACCCTGCAGCGCGGCCATGTGGTGGATATGATGGCTACCTGCCTTGAGCTTGGTGAGGCCGAGTATCCGGCACAATTTAATGGCAGCAAAATTGACCCGCATGAGAGCATATCACTGGTGCCGATCATCAGGGGAGGATCCAATGACCGCAACCACGCATATATTTTTAATCATTCGGGCACTCACGCGATTGTTCAGGGTGATTTCAAGATCGTGCGTGAGGGGAGGCGTCCGTGGGCACTTTATCATATTGCCAATAACCGCACGGAAACGGAAAACCTGGCCAAGGAACACCCTGACCAGGTGGCAAAACTTGCCTCAATATGGGAGGCCCGTTGGGGCAAGGGTTCAGGGAAGTAACCTGGATGGCAGTTTGATGCATTCATTTTGCAGTATGAAAGGTCCGGTTCATTTTTCCTTCCATGAACCCGGTGAACGCAAGGTAATGATTGAAAAGCAATCAGGTGTCGGGTAAAAATGTGATACAATCAGTTGAGGCTTCCATGATGCGTATTCTTCTATTGTTTTTCCTGTCGGTTATCCTGCCTGTCGCTGCTGTTCCAGATCCTGATGCCCTGAAGGAGGCCATCAAAAAGAATGGTGGCCAAATTTTTTCCACGAACGGCACGGATTGCCAGGTGGAGTTCCACCTGACTGGCAGGCGACTGGATGACGGGGGGCTTGTTACTGTCGGGGAATTGAAGGACACGGTTATCCTCAACCTCAGGGACACAGGGATTACTGATGCCGGCTTGGCTCACCTGAAGGGGTTGAATAAATTGCGGCGCCTTCACCTTGAGCGTACTGCGGTTGGGGATGAGGGCATTGCCCACCTGAGTAACCTTCATGGTCTGGAGTATCTTAACCTGTATTCCTCAAAGATTACTGATAAGGCACTCGATCACCTCGCAGGATTAAAGAACTTAAGGCAGCTTTTTGTCTGGCAGACCGGCGTTACCGAGGAGGGGGTGGCAAAGTTGCAGAAGGCGCTGCCGACATTGAGGATCATTCGCGGGGTTGACCTGGACAAGGTGGCTGCTGAAGCGGCAAAACCCAAGGAGGAGCCCAAGCCCCTTGAGGTATTAACCTGGATGGCGATTGACGGCAGTCCGTTGCCCAAGTCGAATTCAGGGGATTTTCTCCTTTTGCACCTTGAGAATCAATCCGGCAAGAAGGTGAAACTATACTGGGTGAATTACGGGGGTGGCTTGCAATTTTATGCGGATATTGCTGCAGGCGATACACGGGAACAGACGACATACACCGGGGCTACCTGGTTGATTGCTGATGCGGATGATAATCATCTGGGGTATTTCAGGACCAAGCAGAAGAATGCGAAGGCAGTGATTCCCAAGGTAACAAACTGAATCGCCGGGTTTCCCCGCAAAGAAACCGACTGATCCTTTTTCCATGATGTTTCACCGAGCTTTTCCATCAATGAGGGCCTTTGTATTTTGTCTTGTTTTCACGATGAGCGCATTGGCATGTGCCAAGGTGAAGCTGCCGCCAGTCATTGGCAGTGGGATGGTTCTTCAGCGTGATGTTCCCGTGCCTGTATGGGGATGGGCTGAACCTGGTGAAATGGTGAAGGTGGTATTTGCCGCCCAGGAACAAAGTGCCGAGACAGGCAGTGATGGCAGGTGGTCGGTAAAGCTGGACCCGCTTAAGGCCAGCAAGCAACCCATGGCAATGACAATCACCTCGGGTGATGAGTCGCAACAGGTTCTTGAAAACATCCTGGTTGGCGAGGTTTGGTTGTGTTCCGGGCAGTCAAACATGGAGTGGGGTGTTGGAAACAGCATGAATGCCCGGGAGGAGGTGGCTGCGGCAAGGCACCCGTTGATCAGGTTCTTCAACGTTCCCGGCCACACGGTCAGCCCATTGCCTAAGGCGCAGGGTGCCGGGGCGTGGAAACTTTGTGAGCCCGGGTCTGCCGGGGGATTCAGCGCGGTGGGATATTATTTCGGGCGCCGCCTGAAGGATGAACTGGAAGTTCCTGTTGGCTTAATAGGTTCCAACTGGGGAGGAACACGCATTGAGCCCTGGACGACCCTGGCAGGTTTTGAGTCTGTGCCGGAGTTATCCGCCATTGCCGGGCGGGTTAAGGCTTATACTGCCGGCACAAGGGTTGGTGGGGGAGACCCATCCGCCATTTACAATTCCATGGTGCATCCGTTGACACCTTTTGCCCTGCGAGGAGCTATTTGGTACCAGGGTGAATCCAATGGTGCCGAGGGCTTGAGCTATTACCAGAAGAAACATGCCCTGGTAAACGGCTGGCGAAAGGCGTTCAACAATAATGACATGGCTTTCTACTGGGTGCAGCTTGCTAATTTTGAGAAGGAAAACCGGAATCCTGCCGGGGGTGACGGCTGGGCAAAGATACGTGAAGCACAGATGCAGGCTCTCGACATCCCGGGAACGGGCATGGCGGTGATTACTGATATTGGTGATGCCAGGGATATTCATCCCAGGAACAAGCAGGATGTTGGCTGGAGGTTGGCGCAATGGGCCCTCCACCAGACCTACGGCATGAAGGACCTTGTTCCTTCCGGACCTTTATTCAAAAGCCAGAAGATTGAACAGAACTCTATTCGTGTCTCCTTTCACCACGTGGGAAAAGGATTGATGGTTGGTCAAAAGTCCGGTCTGGACCCTGTCAGGGAAGTCAAGGACGGACAGCTTGAGCATTTTGCCATTACCGGTGCGGACATGAAATGGGTATGGGCAGATGCAAAAATCGATGGCAAAACGGTGCTGGTGACCTCGCCGGATGTGGCTGAGCCGGTTGCCGTCCGCTACGCCTATACAATGAATCCGGCACGGGCCAACCTCTATAACCGAGACGGTTTGCCTGCCGGTGCTTTCAGGACTGACAAATGGCCTGGTCCCAGCGAGACCCTGAAGTGGCATCCGCTTGATAATGGCAAAATGCCGCCTAGGTCATTTTCCGGATCAGCCACGGAGATCATCCTTTCCAATAAAGCGGATTATAAGGTAAAGATTTACTGGATTGAGTTTGGGGGGGCGGCAAGGCTGTATGGTGATCTGGAACCCGGGGCGACGCGAAAACAGAGTACTTATTCCAATGCCAGCTGGTTGATAACCAACATGGAGGAGAAGCCTCTCGGTTATTTCAGGACAACCGGAAAGATTGGCAATGCTGTTATCCCGGGCGGTTAGTATAAGCTTGAGAAGATAGGAAATTAAGGGTATTTTACACCTGTTAACAGACTCATTAAGATTTTGATGGTTAATCATTTGCAGCATACGAGGAGAGACTTCCTGCGGTCCGGAGTGGCAATGGCCGGTCTTAGCCTGCCAAGCTTTTTTTCAATGCTCTCGCATGCGCGCTCGGCTGCTCCCAAGGCAAGATCCTGTATTGTCCTCTATACATGGGGTGGTATGAGCCACTATGAATCGTTTGATCCCAAGCCGGATGCACCTTCGGATTTGCGTGGAGAATTCAAGCCGATTCCCACCGCGACCCCGGGTATACAGTTCTGCGAATACTTGCCGATGCTCGCCAAGCATTCCGAGAAGCTCGCCATCGTGCGTTCTATTCATCACAAGCATGGTGGCCATCAGCAGGGCATGTATATCAGCCTCACAGGGCATGATCCGGCCGGTGGACTGACGGCCAAGAAAAGGGAAAACTGGCCATCACTGACGGCCATGATTTCCCGTTTTCAGGATTCCCAGTCAGGAACTCCCCGTGCGATCAGGATGCCTTACTCGATGTATGATAACGGTAAGCTGATGGCTGGGGAATATGGTGGATGGCTGGGGTCAAAGTATGATCCTGTGCTCATGAAAACCCCTGCCGGCGAACCTTACAGGGGGGTGACGCGTTACACGGACAGGGAGCTGAACCTGAAGCTGAACCTCGAGAAGCAGCGCATCAGTGACCGCCAGGGATTGCTGGAGGAACTGGACAGCACCCTCGGCCAAAAGAGCGGAACGGATCTTGTCTATGATCAGCTGGATCATTATCGCCGCATGGCTGCTGATATGCTCTTGGGATCGCCGGTGCGCGATGCCTATGATCTTGATAAGGAGGATCCCAGGGTCCGGGCAATGTATGGTGACCATATCTGCGGGCAAAGCCTCCTGCTTTCACGCCGACTGGTTGAAGCTGGTGTGCCGGTGGTGCAGGCCTTGTGTTCTGCCGGGGACCTGGCGGGTGGAGGTGGTGATAACTGGGATACGCACCGGGGACATTTTCCAAAGATGAAAGACCGCCTCCTGCCGGTTTTTGACCGTTCCGTTTCCGCATTGCTTACCGATCTCGAACAGCGGGGCATGCTTGATGAAACATTGGTGGTTTTCCTGACTGATTTTGGCAGGACTCCGAAAATCAACAAGAACGGCGGACGCGACCATCACCCGGGTGTTTATTCCGTGGCTCTTGCCGGCGGCGGGATCCGAGGAGGTCAGGTCTATGGATCCAGTGATTCCCGGGGTGCGGAACCGGGCTCTGACGCCTGTTCCCCGGCTGATTTCCATGCCACGATCTATCAGGCAATGGGCATTGACCATCGGGCGGAATTGCATGACCAGGAGGGGCGTCCCCTGCGGATTTGTGACGGCGAGCCCCTGCCGTTGTTCTGATCACCTTGCCGGTAATCAGTTTATCTTCATTCGCCCGGTTTTGGGGGCGTAAGGAAAACCTTTCCTGATGAGCCCGTTTCGGGTTAGTTTCTGGATATATCCGCCTCGTCATGAAACTTTCTATCTTTGCTATCCTTGTCTTTACCTTTGTCACTGGTGTTCGTGCAGAACAGGCCAAGTGGCCCCTGTTTGCCTTTCAGAACGGGGTTCATTTCAAGACAGTGGAGGAGCGTGTCAGCGCCTTGAAGGAACTGGGTTATGACGGGATCGGCTCGGCGAACCCGAGTACTGGGGAGCAATTAAAAAAGCGGTTGAGGTTATACGACGAAGCCAACCTCAAGCTTTTCAGTTTTTACGTGGGCGGACGGCTGGGCGCCAAGGGCCATACGTATAACCCGGTGATCACGGAGATGATTGCCGGTCTCAAGGGGCGGGATACCGTTATTGAGCTTTATGTCCAGGGCAGCAAGAAGGACAACACAGATGAGCAGGCGGTTGCCTTTGTACGGGAAATTGCCGACCAGGCCAAGCAATCAGGTCTCAAGGTTGTCCTTTATCCTCATGCCAATTTTTATATCGACAGAATTGGTGATGCCGTCAGGGTGGCAAAAAAGACCGGGAGGGACAATGTTGGAGTGATGTTCAACCTGTGCCATTTTCTCCATGTTGAACCTAAGACTGACCTCAAGGCCGCACTGGAGAATGCCAAGCCCCTGTTGTGGCGGGCCAGTATCAGTGGGGCAGAACAAGGTGGCCGTTCATGGGGACAACTGATTCAGACGCTGGATCGAGGCAGCTTTGACCAGTCAAGCGTGCTCGAACTCCTGCGCGGCGTTGGATTTGACGGCGTCATCGGGCTGCAGTGTTATGCCATTCGCGGTGATTCCCGTGAAAACCTGAAGCGCTCCATGTCCGCTTGGAGGAAACTACAAACTCCCTAGTTTGTTTTTTGATGGGTTCGGTGCAGAAACGCAAGGCATATTGGGGAGTTATCCTTGCAGTTGTTTGTTGGTTTCCGCAGGGTCATGCCGATGAGCCGGTCAAGGTAATCAAGGACATTGAGTTTGCAGTTGTTGATGGGCATAGTCTCAAGCTTGATTTATATCAGCCTTCTAAACCGGCGGGGTCTGTCCTGCTGGTCTGGATCCATGGCGGTGGCTGGCGCAAGGGCAGCAAGGAGAAATGTTTCCTGAAGTGGTTACCCGCTCACGGTTATACAGTGGCCAGCATTTCCTACCGTCTTAGCAATGTCGCGAAGTTTCCCGCCCAGTTGCATGACTGTAAGGCAGCGGTGCGCTGGTTACGGGCAAATGCCGGGAAATACGGCTATAAAACGCGGAATATCGCGGTTGCCGGCGCCAGTGCCGGAGGGCACCTGAGTGCTTTAATGGCAACCACAGCCGGCAATCCTGAGCTTGAGGGCAAGGTGGGCGGAAACCTTGACCAGTCCTCGAGAATACAGGCGGCTGTTGACTACTATGGCGCCACGGACTTTATCCTGCGCAGCAAGACCCAGCCATCAAGGGCGAATGCAAAAGGGTCCGTGGTGTATGACCTGCTGGGTGGGGGAGCCCATGAAAAGACGGCGCTTGCTAAACAGGCTTCCGCTGCCTATCACGTGAGCAGGGATGATGCTCCGTTGCTTGTTTTCCATGGCAACAAGGACAACACGGTTCTTCTCGATCAGTCACAGGCAATCGTGAAGGCTTACCAGGAGTCGGGTTCACGGGTGCAGATATATGTTATCGGGGGTGCCGGCCATGGCGGCAATCTGTTTTATCAGGGAGTAAACGCTCAACGACTGCTCACATTCCTGGGTGCTTCACTACAATCTGCTGATCAGCAATGAATTATTGTTTTGCCATTTTATTAAGTGCCGTGGCGGCGGCTTCTGCCTTTGCCAAGGATGATCCACAGAAAATTCTCGATCGCCTTCCCAAGGGCACGATTATCGAGCGGGATATTGTTTACGCGACCAATGGTGAGCGCAAGATGCTGCTGGATGTCTATCGACCCAAGTCCGATAAGCCATTGCCCCTTGTGATTTGGTTTTATGGGGGGGCGTGGGATTGGGGCAACAAGGATCGCTCTCAACCGTTGATTCCTATGCTTGCTCGCGGCTACGCCATCGCGGGTGTCACCCATACCAAGAGCAAGGAAGAAATATTTCCCGCGGTCATCAACGATTGCCGGGCAGCGGTGAGTTTTTTGCGCCTCAATGCAAAGCGCTTTAACCTGGACCCAAAACGTTTCGGGGCGGCGGGTGAATCCTCTGGCGGGCACCTGACCGCCCTGTTGGCGACCACCAGTGACACCAACGAATTCCAGAAGCATCCGGTCACCCAAAAGGCATCATCAGCCATCCAGGCAGCCAGTCCATGGTGTGGTCCCACCGATTTTTTGAAGCTTAACGATGTAAAGGCTTCCCAAGATTATTCGAACCCGCGTTCCGCCCCATCCCGCCTCGTCGGCAAACCAATCAAACAAGCGCCTGAAAAGTGCAGGCAGGCCAACCCGATTACCTACGTGACAAAGGATGACCCGCCCTGCTTTATTGTCCATGGTGACAGGGATTTTGTCGTGCCACTCAACCAGAGCGAACTGCTTCACGCGGCACTGAAGAAAGCAGGTGTTCCCTCAACGCTTCACGTCGTCAAGGGCGCGGAGCACGGTTTTTCGAAGGTGACACCGGCCAACAATGAGATCGTTGAAATGGTCATGGACTTCTTTGACAGGCAGTTCAAAAATCAAGCCCAGCCATAGGAGCTGTGTGCTGCCCCCTACAGTTTGCGATCCCCTCGACCGAGGTTATCATAACTGTTCACGGTAAATGACAAGCAGCATGCGTGCAGTGAAGACACATTTAATCGACCGCAGGAAATTTCTTTCCGGCCTTGGAGTAACACTGGCATTGCCCTGGCTGGAAAGTTCTGCGATGGCAAATACGCCGCGCGTCAGGCGGTTGGTGTGTGTTGGTAATCATCTTGGCTTTTATCCGGGCAACTTTTTCCCCAAGGCGGGCGGAAAGGACTATGTGGCGACATCGACGATTAAGCCCCTTGAGGGGCATCGCGATGACCTGACGGTGTTTTCGCATTTGGATCATGAACTCAATGGCGGGCACAGGGCAGTGCAGGGTTTCTTGACCAGTATCAAGAAGGAGGAGGCTGCCGGGTTCCCGGCAAAAAATATCTCACTTGATCAGGCTGCAGCCGAGCATGTGGGCAGTGCCACGCGTTTTCCCTCAGTCAATACCGGTATCTACAAAGGAACCGATATGTGCTGGACGCGTGCCGGCGTGCATGTGCCGCCGGTGAGCAATCCCGCTGCGCTTTTCCGCGCCCTCTTTGTGAACTTACCCGCCAACAAACGCGAAGCTGCGCGCGCGCGCTTAAAGCATCATGGCAGCGTGCTTGATGCTCTGCGCGAATCCGCCCGTGCCCTGAACCGAACCCTCAACATTGCCGACCGCAATAAACTGGATCAATACCTGACCTCGGTTCGCGACGTGGAACGGCGGTTGCAGATGTCCCGGCAATGGATTGACCAGCCCAAGCCCAGAGCTCCGATTGATGAGGTGCTGGATGAAGAGCGCCAACATCTTGACGAGGTGGCACTGTTTTATGAACTGATGGCACTGGCTTTGCAGACTGATTCCACCCGGGTCGCGACCCTGGAAACCGGCATGGGTTTCCGTACCTCTGAACTGGATCTGGACAGCTATCACGGGATTTCTCATCACGGGAAGGCGCCCGGCCGGATTGACCAGCTGAAAGTCGTGGAATCCTTCCTTACCTCCAAGCTCAGTGGCTTTATGGACAGGCTGAAAGAAGCGCAGATTTTCGATGACACATTGGTCGTCTTTGGTAGCGGCATGAGTGATGGCTCAAGTCACAGCAATCGAAATCTTCCGGTTCTAGTGGCCGGTGGCGGATTGGAACACCAGGGTCACCTGGTTTGTCCCGATGAGCAGCATAAACGGGTACCGCTTTCAAACCTGTGGTTGTCCGTGCTGCAATGGTTTGGTTCTGAGTCGGATCAGTTTGGCCGGAGCACGGGGACGTTCTCCCCGATGGAAATCGGCTAGGCAAGGCCATGAAAACCATTATCCAGGGCGTTGCTTTTCTCCTTCTTGCGGGCAGATTGATTGCCGGCACTGACGAATTGACTTCGACATTTCTCGAGCAGAACTGCCTTCGTTGTCACGGCAGCCAGAAACAAAAAGCCGACCGTCGCTTTGACACACTGCCAGAGCAAATCAAGACACTTGATGATCTGGAACGCTATCAGGAGATCGTTGACCAGCTGAATCTGGGAAACATGCCGCCCGAGGATGAGCCTCAGCCGTCTCTGGAAAAACGTGCCAGTATGATAGCGCATTTGACGCGGCGGCTTGCGATAGCCCGGACCGAGTTGAGCGGTTCGGGCAGGCACAGTGTCTTACGGCGGATCAACTCGTGGGAATACCGGCAAACGATTGGCGATCTGCTTGGAATCAACGTCGATGTATGGAATCCAGCAGAAGATTTTCCCGAAGAAATCAGAGTGCATGGATTTGATAACAATGGAGCCGGCCTTGTTACTTCCGGCAGGTTGATGGATCACTACTTTGACGCGGCGGAAGAAGCGATTCAGCGAGCCACGCATTTTGGTCCTCGGCCGCTATCAGGGAGATATACACAGCAAACTCCGTTTTACTTCAAGGGTAATGAAGCCAGGGATTTGCCCAAGCTATTTCAGACTGGTCGATTCCGTTTTATTCCCGAGACGCCTTACACCGACCTTTACGGCCGCCATTACCGTGGTGGGCATATTGGGTTTTTGCCGCTGTTTCGTAAGGGTGGCGTTTCGCATAGCGGGACCTATACCATTCGTGTTCGAGCTGCGGCGGTTGGCCGTTTCCATGATTACGGCAAGGCCCTGGGTGATTTTCGCAATGGGGATCCGTTGGTGATGGAAATCGCGGCAGTTGACCGGCGCGGTAGTGTCACCAGTACCGGCAACGTATCCAAAATGATTTCATTGGCGCGTATCGAACTGACAAACGCAGAGCCTCGGTGGTTTCAGAGGGACGTCTATATGGAAGCTGGCTATGAGCCTGAGGTCCGCTTTCGAAATGGCCCACTGGCGGCTAAGCGAATGGTGCGTGTTTTAACAACCCAGGCCGCTGATGAACCCGAATTCAAGCCTTTCATCGGCATGAAGGCCGGCATCGAGAAGGGGCACGGCGTACTCAAGGCCTATAAGGGACCGCGCCTGAGGATCTGGGAGATTAACGTCGAAGGCCCTCACGTTGATGTTTGGCCAAGCATTGGCCATCGGGCTTTGTATGGGGACCTAGCCCCGGAAAATCTAAACCAAAGGACAATTACTCAGCGGCTGGAGGCCTTCGCCGGAAAAGCCTTTCGCCGACCGCCGGTCGATGGGGAACTGGATCCGATCCTGCAGCTGGTGGCAGACAAACTCAAGGAGGGCTTGGCACCCTTGCAAGCTTTCCAGCTTGGCGCTCAAGCTATTCTCTGTTCTCCAGGGTTTCTGTATCTCAATCTGGGTGAAGGTGAGCTTAACGAATTCGCATTGGCGTCGAGATTATCCTATTTCCTCTGGGCATCACCTCCTGATGAGATCCTGCTTGCACTGGCCCGAACGGGGAAGCTGCGGTCCGGGTTATCATCGCAGGTGGAACGTATGCTGGCCGATCCAAAGTCGGGTCGATTCGTCACGCATTTCGTGCGCCAGTGGCTGGATTTGGATAATATCGGCACCATGCCTCCCTCGGCGAATTTTCTGGAATACTATCGAGACAACCTTGAAACCGCAATGCGTGGGGAGACAGAAACCTTCTTTCGGCACGTGCTTGACCAAAATCTGCCGCCCCGTGAATTTTTGGCAGCTGACTATTCCTTTCTCAATCGGGAGCTTGCTTTGCACTACGGTATCGAAGGTGTTCAGGGTAACAATCTGCAGCGGGTTTCACTCAAAGGCAGCAGGCGTGGCGGTTTGATCGGGCAAGGTGCATTTTTGACTGCCTCGGCCAACGGAGTGGATACATCGCCCGTGGTTCGTGGTATTTACGTGCTGGAAAAAATACTCGGCTACACACCACCGCCACCACCACCTGATGTTGCTGTGCTTGAGCCTGACATTCGGGGTGCCGTGAGTGTTCGTGAGCAATTAATAAAGCACCGGGAAATAGCCACTTGTGCCGAGTGCCATCGTAAAATTGATCCGCTTGGGTTTGCTCTGGAAAATTTTGATGCCATCGGAGGCTGGCGTGATCGGTATGATCGAAACCTAAAGGTCGACCCTTCCGGAAAACTGCCAGGCGGAAAGGCTTTTTCAACCAATGCCGAATTCAGGAAGTTGATTATCGGGCAGGAAAAGACATTCACTCGTTGCCTGAGCACAAAGCTTTTAACCTATGCCGTTGGCCGCAAGCTCAACAGTAGTGACCGGCCGAGTATCGATGGAATCATCAAGGAAATGACCGGGCGCAACAAGGGCTTGCGGGACCTCATCCAGGCCATTGTTGCCAGTGAGAGTTTCCTCCGTAACTAGTGCAGTCAGCGCATTTTTAGGCATTTCCTTCCAAAGCCGTGCTTCGAATACCTATTTTTTCCAGCGGAAGTTTTCCCCCTCAAGGATCAGGTCACGTTTTGCCCTTCTTTTCGGGGCCGGGGGGGCAAAGGTTTTGGGTGCCTTGTCAGCAAGTCGGCTCTTGATTTTTCCATAACCGGGTTCCTTGGCAAGGTTGTGCCATTCATTGGGATCTTTCTCCACGTCGTAGAGTTCCTCGCTGTTGTCCTTGTAGCGTATGTATCGCCATTTCCTGTTCATGATAGCAAAGGAGTCGGGAACCATGTGGGGAAGGTAAACTTCACGATCCGATGCTTTTTCAGGTGTAGCCAGGGTTGATGCGATCGAGGTCCCTTCAAGCTTGTGAGGAGTTTCCGGCAGGCCACATATTTCAAGGAGGGTGGGATACATGTCGATCAGGCTGACGGTGACATCGGTGGTGGTTCCCCTGGCTACTCCCGGCCCTGCCCAGATAAAGGGGACATTGGAGGTTCGCTCCCAAAGGGTGTGTTTTCCCCAGTCTCCCTTTTCGCCGTGGTGGTAACCATGATCAGACCAGAGCACGACAATGGTATTTTTCGAGTAGGGGCTGGCGTCAAGGGCATCGAGTACACGGCCAATTTGTGCATCGGCATAGCTGATACAGGCCAGATAGCCATGCAGGGCTTCCTTCACTGCTCCCAGCTTGACCAGCCGCTGGTGGATTCTGGAACGATTTGTTTTCTGGCGACGGATGTTTTCCGGCAGGTCATCAAGGTCGTCCTCCTTGTATGGGGGCAGCTTGATTTCGCTGCGCTTGTAGAGATCAAAATATTTTTGCGGGCAATAGTTGGGGAAGTGGGGTGAGTAGAGCCCGACTGCCAGGAAGAATGGCGTATCCCAATTTTTATTAAGTTGATCCACGGCCCACCGGGCCCGCATGCTGTCAGCGAGTTCGTCTTCCCGATCATTGGGTATCGGGCCAAAATCCATGAAGCTTCCGTTGCTTTTCGGTGCCCCGGGTGTGCGTTGATAGGTTCCGTATGGCCTGGGGTTTGGAAAGGGGACCTCATCCGACCAGGAATCCATCGGGTAACCTGTTTCCCTCTGCCGCTGCGTGCGAACATGGAATTCGTCCCATCCACGCATGTCGATTGCCCCGGCGGGGTGGTGAAAGAGCTTGCCTGTCCCCATAGTACGGTAACCGGCTTCCTTAAAGCTTGCCTGCAAGGGGCGTATCCGGGGGTGATCAACAAAGTAAAGGGCACTATCATAGCACCCCGTTGTGGAAGCAAACTGGCCGGAGAAGATCGCTGCCCTGGATGGAGCGCAGAAGACCCCGGCAGTATGGGCATTGGTGAAGTTCACTCCGCGCTTGGCCAGGCGGTCAATGTTCGGGGTTATGGCCACGGGGGTGGTGCCGTGGCAGCCAATCCAGTCATTCATGTCATCGACAGCAATGAAGAGCACATTGGGTTTTTCCCTGGAGAAACCGGCCGTTGCAATGACCAGAAAGAATAATGATCTGATAAGATAAGTCATGATTGAAAAGGAATATAATCGGTCAGCAATGCTCGGTTTGCGGTTCAAGTGCTTTGATCCTGCAACCGCGATATCATTTTTTTAACAGCGGGGCTCTAATGGGCTTAATCAGTCAAAAGAGAGTTATTTTTCTTCCCCACCATGTTTTTTGTAACCTATACTGTGGCCGATGAAAATTAAACACGTTGTAACGGTCTTTTTCCTTTCTGTTTTTCTTGTAACAAATTCCAGGGCAGATGGGGTTGAAGGGGAACTGAAACCTTTCCTTGGCAAGCCTTTCCTTGATGTCCAGCAGGTATTCAAGGGGGAGCGTTTTGGCAATGTGGTTGTTACAATGAAAGGTACCGTCCTTGCGACATGGGGGACAAGTCATGTGCGTGCCAAGCGCAGCGTGGACGGAGGCAAGACATGGGGAGAGGAGATTGTCATTGCCAGGCCGGGTTTCCAGACAGGAGGACTGACGGTTAATGAAGTCAATGGCGACATCATTGCTTTTGTGGAGGAGCGCCATCCACCGGCACCTATTTCCATCTATCGCAGTAGCGATGACGGCAGGTCGTGGCAGAAGATCGAGACCAACATCGAGCCGGATCCTGACGGAAACGCACCATCAATGCACATGAACGAGCATGGCATCACGCTGCGTCACGGCAAGCACAAGGGACGCCTGATTCGTCCCGCGCGCTTTTATGCCGGAAGAAATCATCGTTCTGTATGGGATCAGCACTACACCAACGCCATTTTCAGTGATGATGGGGGCAAGACATGGAAGACCAGTCATCCTTTCCCGGCCAAGGGCACAGGCGAGGCAACACTGGCGGAGTTGAGTGACGGCACCATCTATTACAATACGCGTCGCCACTGGGCGGAAGAGGGGGCCAATCCGCGTCGCCGCTGGACTGCCACCAGCATCGATGGCGGCATGACCTGGAAGGACATGAAGTTTTGCGAGGTGCTTCCCGACGGTCCCCAGAACACCAACTATGGTTGTATGGCCGGGTTGACCCGCCTGGCGGTAAAAGGACGTGACATTTTACTCTACAGCAATTGCGACAGTCCCGGAGGCAGGCATCACGGTACGGTCTGGGCGAGTTTTGACGGGGGTAAGACCTGGCCGGTAAAGCGCCTGGTATTTGAAGGTGCCCATGCCTATTCGTCAATGACTTCCGGGCGACCGGGCACGGTTACCGAGGGGATGGTATTCCACCACTTCGAGGGAGGACCCAGAGGAGGATCCGCCGTGGCACGATTCAACCTTGCCTGGATTCTCGAGAAGGGTGAATCCACAGGTGACGGGGAGGTACCTGACTGGGTAAAGTAATTTTACTTAAGTGGAGTGTTCGGGGGTACGGAACCAGCGGGATACTTGCCGTTAAAGACCATCATTTCCTCCTGAGTCTCAACCTTCAGGAATGACTCGTCCACCTTGCCGTCCTTGCCGGTGACGCGGGACAGGTCAAGCTTGAGATGTTTTGCCATGAAGGGGTAGGCAGCCATTCTCTTTGAGGTGCCGTAATCGTGTCCTTCTTTCTGGAAATGGGCATTGGCAAGGCTTCCTTCTGCTTTATACAAACTGTATACATGGTGCACGAAGGGAAATTCGGTTTGCGGTGTCTTCTGTGTCCAGTCCTTGCCGTTTGAGATAATGAGCTGAGGTCTGGGTGCCGCGAGTGCGGCGATCTCGGCGTTGTTGGTTTTGTGGTTCCTGCTCCAGTGGATCGGCATGCCGCTCTCACAGACACAACCACCAAAGAAATGTGCGGAGACCTGACAGACCGGCACTGCGACGCGCACCCGCGGATCAATAGCCGCCAGCACAAAGGTCTGGGTGCCACCTCCGGAACAACCGGTCATGCCTATGCGCTCCCGGTCAACATTGGGCAGGCTGATGACAAAATCCAACGCACGCATGCTGTTCCACGTCTGCAGTCGCAGTATTTCCGGTGTCTTGCGGTGATCCCAGCCCACGAGCTTGGAATCCCCGTAGCCAACCATGTCGTACTGGAAGACGGCAGCGCCCATTTTTGCCAGCACGGCACAACGCGCCTGTCGCGAATCCCTGAAGCGCCCGCCGTGACCGTGCGGGCAGAGAATTCCGGCAAGCTTGCCCTTGAATTCCGTGGGGCGATAAAGCGTGCCGGTGACGAAATGTCCTGGTGCGCTTTCAATGGCAACATTCTCGGCGGTATATCCATTATGTGTTCTTTTTTTCACGAAACGCGGGTTGAGGGGAGTGCGCTCGGGGAGTTTTGTCAGCCTGGCGCCGGCGAGAATTCCGGCAATCACGGTTTTCCGACGTTTTTCCCACTGTGCCACTGAGGGGGTGGCCTTGCGGATGGCATCGAGCTCGGCTGCCGCTTCATGTGGCTTCTGGGCGTATCCAACGCGAAGCTTAACTTCATCAGCTTTGCCAGAGGAAATGGTTGCTGCAAAAAGGGCAAGAGGAATGACTGGAAGGGCTCTATTCATCATGAATTTGTTGCTAGGCTCATGCAAGGATACAGGGCTGCACGAGACAGAGTCAATGGGTATCACTGTTTTAAGGTTTTCTGCGGGCATGAAATCAGTCATATTGCCTTTACATGAGTGATGTTCGACAATTCGGCGCGAAGGGGGACGGTACTACGGATGATACCGATGCTCTGCGGCATGCGGTGGAGAGTGGTGATGGTGTCCTTTTTTTTCCCGCTGGTCGTTACGTTATTTCGGGAACAGTCAAAGTGCCCATTCCGTCAAGAGGCCCTTGTGCAATTAGCGGGGAAGAAGGAGCTTCAACTGTGGTCATGTCCGGGCAGGGTCCGGCATTTCAATTAATCGGAACGCATGCGGGCACTGGCGACCCGGGCAGCGTTCAACCCGGGGTTTGGCAAGATGAACGCATGCCGACGGTGCAGAACATTGTCCTTGATGGAAAACATCCCGGTGCTGACGGCCTACAATTGGTTGAGACGATGCAGGCCAGAATTGAGGGAGTCATGGTGCGGCGCATGCGCCACGGGATCCACTTAATTAAGCGCAATCGCAATGTCATCATCTCCAATTGTCACCTTTATCACAATACCGGATCCGGGTTATATCTGGACAGGGTCAACCTGCACCAGATTAATGTCTCCAGTTCACATATCAGCTACAACAGGCTTGGCGGCATCCGGATTGAGAGATCCGAGGTGCGCAATTTGCAGATTACCGGAAACGACATCGAGTATAATAATGCCAAGTCCCACGGTGAACTTCCATCAGAGCCAACGGCAGAAATCTGGATTGATGCCACCGAGCCTAAGGCAAGTGTCAATGAGATTACCATCGCATCAAACACGATTCAGGCTACCAATTCAGGGGGAGGTGCAAATATCCGGATCCTTGAGAAAGCGGATACCAGTCGACCGCCCGGGCTTGTTGCGATTTCGGGGAATGTGATCGGTTCACAGGAAAACAATGTGCATCTCAGTGGAGTATACGGGGTGACGATTAGTGGAAATACCATTTATTCATGTGCCCGGCGTAACCTTTTGGTCGAGGATTCACGCCTCGTGACAATCGGCTCCAATCACTTTCGCAGGCACACATCGTCCATGGGAACAGGTGTGCGCTTGACCGGCAGCTCGGATTGCACCATCTCCGGCTGCACTTTCCGCGATGAGTCAAAAGAGGGTCAGGCTAGTGGTGCCTCGCTGCTGGAACTGGAGGGATGTCGCCGGGTAGCAGTAAGCGGATGTGTCTTTGCAGATGGAGTGCCCTATGGGGTGGATGCCGAAAACTGCTCGGATGTCAGGATTACCGGCTGCATTATTTCCGGTGAGAGCAAAGCTCGGGGGGCATTGCGCTTTCACGGCAATGGAAAGCGCAATGGCGTAGCCTCCAACAACCTTCTTGGCAGTATTGAGATTTCCCCTCAGGCGGGAGTAAGCTTACATGAAAATATCAACTAATTTCATCCACGCTTTTGCCCTGGTGGCAGTGGCTTTTTCTTTTTTAAAAGGTCCTGCGCTTGCCGCGCGCCCGAATATTCTCTGGATTTCGGCCGAGGATATCAATGCCCACCTTGGTTGTTATGGTGATCCGCATGCCATTACGCCGAACCTTGACCGTTTGGCTGGAGAGGCGATTCGCTATACGCATGCCTATACGTCAGCAGGTGTCTGTGCCCCGTGTCGCAGCGGGATCATTACCGGGATGTACCAGAACAGTATAGGAACACACCACATGCGCTGTAATGCAGTCCTGCCCAAATGGCTTAAGCCTTTCCCGATGCTCCTGCGCAATGCCGGTTATTACTGCACGAATAACTCCAAGACAGATTACCAGTTCTCGAAACCCTCCCGTTCTGACATCTGGGACGAATCCGGCTCACGGGCCCACTGGAAAAAACGTGGAAAAGACCAGCCTTTCTTTGCGGTTTTCAACTATACCGGATGTCACGAGAGTGGCATTGCATCGGAGGCAAAATACAAGGCAGTCACAAGGGAGTTGGCGGCCGGAGAGCGACAGGATGCGGCAAAGCTGACAACCCTGCCGCCCTATTACCCGGACACGCCGGTCACGCGGGAGGACTGGAAGCGTAATTATGAATTAATCACTGCGATGGATGCCTGGGCAGGTAAGTTGATTGACGAGGTAAAGCAAGCCGGGCTCTACGAGGAAACCATCATCTTTTTCTGGACCGACCATGGGGTGGGATTACCACGTGCCAAGCGCTGGCTGTATGAGTCCGGTACGCGTGTTCCACTGGTGGTGAGGATTCCCGGGGCCAAGGGTGGGGTGGTTGACGGGCAACTGGTCAGCTCGGTCGACTTTGCACCCACGGTCCTGAACCTTGCCGGACTTGATGTTCCCGCGCACCTGCAGGGAAGGGCTTTTCTTGGGAAGGATTTGTCCGCACCGCGTGATTATGTGTATGGGGCACGTGATCGCATGGATGAGCGTTATGACATCATCCGGGCCGTGCGCGGCAACCGGTTCCGATATATACGCAACTTTGAGCCACTCAAGCCATATTACCAATACATGAACACCCCCGAGAAAGGGGCGACCATGAGGGAAATCCGGCGAGCGGAGAAGGAGGAAACACTAACCGAAATCGGCAAGCTGTTCTCGGCTCCCCGCAAGCCCGTCGAGGAACTCTATGACGTGCAGGCAGACCCGCATGAGGTGCGCAACCTGGCCGGTGACCTGAAATATGCACAACAGCTCAAAGAAATGCGTGCATCCCTGGCAAAATGGCAGAGGAAAATCGGGGATATTGGCCTGATACCTGAGGCAGAGATCGAGATCCGCGAGCAGGCTGCCGGTTCCCGTTTTGAGATTCTCAACAGTCAAGGCGCCCCGGCCAAGTTCCTTGATGCCCTGGTGGAAAGTGCCACGAGGGCATCCGAGGGGATTGATGCCCTGCCTGCGCTCCTCAAGGCACTTGGGGATAAGGATTCCGCCGTGCGCTATTGGGGAGTTACCGGGATTGGTAACATTGGCAAGAGAGCCGGCGCCCGGGCCATGACAGAGGCAAGGAAGGCCATGATGGACAGTTCACCAAGTGTCAGGATCGGCGCTGCCAGGGCGGTTGCCCTGCTGGGTGCTCCTGATGTTGCCATTCCCCTCCTTGTCAGTGAATTGAAATCAGAGCACCAGTGGGGACGTCTGGCAGCGGCAATTGTCCTTGATGAAATGGATGAGGAGGCCAGGCCGGCACTTGAGGCGTTGCAACAGGCTGTGAAGCAGAGGCAGCCCAACAAATACATCGTCCGTGTTGCCAACCGGGCCGTTAATGATTTGCTGGGGACGGAAAACCGGGTCCCCTAGCGGATTCTACGTGCAGGTGCCGGCTTAAATTCCGGCACCATGAATCACAATCCTTGCCTATCCAGTGCGATGGCATCTAGTCTGCTAGGTGATGATCAAAATTAATCTATTTGCCCTTTTTTTCATTCTGCCCTCACTAACCTTTGCCGCTGGCGACTGGGTAAACCTGTTTGATGGCAAGACGACGGAGGGGTGGAAGCCGCGTAATACCGTGGTTTCCTTTGAGGCAAAAGACGGTGAACTGCAGCTTTTGTCGAAAACCAACTGCTGGGTGACCACCGATGTGGAGATGGCCGACTTTGAGGTCGAGCTGGAAGTGTTGCTGCCTGCCGAGGCCGGGTTTAATTCCGGACTGGCTTTTCGCTGTGTCGGAGCGAAAGGCAAGCCAAAGGGGTACCAGTGCGAGATTGACCGGGATAAACCGGCCGGAGTCTATGGTATCGGCACCGGGGGTTGGCTTTACCCGGCGGGCAAGGACGGGCCTGCCTATCGCGAGAAGGTCAATGGCTTGCTTAAGACTAGGGAATGGAATCATTTCAGGGTGAGAGCCGAGGGACCGAGGATCCGGACATGGCTTAATGGCAAGCCCGTTTCTGATATCCAGCACCGGCAGATTCTCAAGGGATACTTCGGGATCCAGCACCACGGGAAAGGCGGCGTGGTGAGATTCCGTAATATCCGTGCCCGCGAGCTAAAGGCAACGCAGCAGGCCAACCGGAGCAGACCGAATATTCTCTGGATTACTGCCGAGGACATGAGCCCAACGCTCGGCTGTTACGGTGACACTTATGCCATCACGCCCAATATTGACCTCCTGGCGCAGAGGTCCACACGGTATGATAACGCCTTTGCCGCCTCGCCGGTGTGTTCCCCATCACGCTCGGTCCTGATTACCGGTATGTATAATGTTTCCACTGGAACAAACCAGATGCGCTCGGGTTTTCCCCTGCCGGAAGGAGTAAAGGGCTTTCCTGCCTACCTGCGAAGTGCGGGGTATTTTACCACCAACAATGTCAAGACTGACTACAACACCAGTGATTCAGGACGCGTGATAGAGGAATCCTGGAATGAATCCTCTGCCAAGGCTCACTGGCGCAGCAAGGCAAGGGGCAAGGGGCAGCCATTTTTTGCAGTCTTCAACCTGATGACCAGCCATCAATCGCGCAGCATGGTTTGGCCATATGCGGTTTTTAAGCAGCACGTCCAGTCCAGGCTCTCGCCGGGGCAAGTGCATGATCCCAAGAATGCACCGGTGCCTCCCTATTACCCCGATACCCCATTGGTGCGAAAGACGATGGCGCGCTATTACGATTGTGTTACCGCCATGGATATCCAGGTTGGGGAAATTCTCAGGCAGCTGAAGGAGGACGGGCACGCTGAGGACACCATTGTGTTTTTTTATTCCGATCACGGTTCCGGGATGCCCCGTCACAAGCGCTTGCTTCATGACAGTGGAATGAGGGTTGCCATGCTTGTCCATATTCCAGAGAAATGGAAGCACTTGCGTCCCACGAGGACGGGCGGATCAACGGACACCCTTGTCAGCTTTGTGGATTTTGCCCCGACCACCCTGAAGCTGGCGCAGCTTGCTGTGCCCGAATATATGCAGGGTATCCCTTTTCTTGCGGTAAAGGAGGGTGCTCCCCGGCGGGAAATCATCTATGGCACCCGGGACCGGGTTGATGAGGTTTTTGAGTGTTCCCGTTCCGTCAGGGACCGGCGCTGGCTTTATATCCGCAACTATCATCCCCACCTTTCCTGGAACCAACCTTCCGTCTTTTCTGATCTGGGTGAGATTCGAAATGAGATTACAGCATTTGCCAAAAAAAACGATGAATCCCTGAGTATTGCCCAGAAACACTATGCTGGTCCGGCAAAGGTGGTTGAGGAGCTTTATGATTGTCGTGCTGACCCGCAGAATACCCGTAATTTACTCTCGGGGAAAGTGACACCAAAGGTTCAGGAACATCTCCTGCGCCTCAGGAAATCCTATATCGCCAAGCGTCGGGAGATCCGAGATTGCGGTGCCCTTCCTGAAAGTGAGATGCGACGACTGGTTGCCGGTGAGGGCAAGCCCATGAGGGATATTCTCCTGGGAGCAACCAACCACAAGCCTGACCTTGAGGCAGCATGGCATGCAGCGGACAGGGTTGGCACTGCAGGGATTGATGATCTCATTGCAGCGCTGCGATCTGCCAATGTCTCCGGCAGGTATTGGGCGATTATCGGGTTACGCAATCATGCCTTTTCAGATTCGAAGCTGCACCGGAAGGTAGTGGACTACCTGGATGATCTTGCCCCTTCGGTACGGATCGAGACGGCTGGCTGGCTCGCACATTTTACCAAGTATCGCAAGTTGGCCCTGCAACGCCTCGTGAAGGACCTCAATCATGAGGATTGGGCAGTCGCCCTGCGTGCCTGCCGGGCAATTGAGCTACTCGGAGAAAAGGCAGAATCCGTGGTGCCTGTAATGCGTAACCTGTATAAGAAGACGCGCCATGCCCCCGGTGACAATAATTTCTTTGTGGCTTTTTCAAGCGGTGCATTTCTTGAGAAACTTGGAGAGAAGACTGACCCATGGGATTTTACACCTGGAGCAGGAAGCTTTATGCCTGCGGTGAAGAAAAAAAAGAAAGAGTAGCCTTTTGACCGGGAATTTTTATAGGATTGGTCTTCATGAAAGTTGGAATTATTGGATACGGATGGGTTGCCGGTGCCCATATTGAGGCATTGAATGCCATTGATGGTGTTGAAGTAGTCGCTGTGTTCTCCTCACGCCGGCAGGATGATGGTGAGTTGTCGGCAAAGCATGGCAGTGCAATTACCAGCTACACGGACCTTGATGCGATGCTGGCTGATGATGATATCGGAACGGTTTCCATATGCAGCTACCCGAGCATGCACAAGGATCATGCTCTTGCCGCGGTTGCAGCGGGGAAGCACCTTATTATTGAGAAACCTTTGGCCTTGTCTATTGAAGACAGTGCGCTCATCCGGGATGCGGTACGGGCAGCCGGTGTTCATTGCTGTGTGTGCTTTGAGTGTCGATACTCAAGTCAGTTCCTTGCCACCAAGGCAGTCATTGATCAGGGATTGCTTGGCGAGGTGCATTACGGCGAGGTTGACTATTACCACGGGATTGGTCCGTGGTATGGACAGTTTCGCTGGAATACTGGCCGGGAAAATGGCGGCAGTAGCCTGTTATCCGCCGGTTGTCATGCACTGGATGCCTTGTTGCTTTGCATGGGCGGGGAAGTTGAGGAGGTAAGTTCCTACGCGACAGTTTCCAAGAATGAGGTGTTTGCCGCCTATGAATACCCGACGACGACGACGAGCATTATCAAGTTTGCCGATGGTCGCGTGGGCAAGGCAGCTTCCTGTATTGACTGCCTGCAGCCTTATTACTTCCATACGCACCTCGTGGGCAGTGAAGGCAGCCTCCTGGATGACAAGTTCCACTCACAGAAGCTCTCGACCAACAAGGATTCCTGGAGTGGCTTATCCATGAAAATGCTGGATTCAGGTGATGTCAGTGATCATCCCTACCAGACCCAGTTTGATGCCTTCTTCACTTCAATTGAGAAAGGTGAGCAGATGCCGTTGACCTCGCTTGAGGAAGCATACCAGTCCTTCGAGGTGGTGTTTGCCGCCGACCGCTCCGTTGAGGAGGGAAGACCCGTCAAGTTATCAGAGATCCGAGGTGGCTAAGAGTGTCATTGCCATTGTCGCGCATCCCGACGACATTGAGTTTTTATTTGCCGGGACCATGCTTGAGCTTTCAGCTGCCGGTTATCAGCTGCACTATATGGCTCTTGCCAGTGGAAATTGCGGGTCGTTGCACCACGATGCCGAGGAAACCCGGCGGGTGCGGAGCAGGGAGGCGGAGCAGGCGGCAGGGATTCTTGGTGCGGTTTACCATCCTCCCTTGTGTGATGACCTTGAGATTGTCTATTCCGTGAAAATGCTGCGCTGCATCGCTTCGGTGATCCGAGCGGCTGCACCGCAGATTGTGCTTACCCATTCCCCTGATGACTATATGGTTGATCACATGGAAACCGCCCGCCTGGCTGTAACGGCTGCTTTCACACATGGTATGCCGAATTTTGTCACCGAGCCAGCCGGCAGGGCACTGAGCGGGCATCAATTAGCGGTTTATCATGCCATGCCTCACGGCTTGAAGGATGGATTGCGCGGACCGGTTAATCCCGAATCCTATGTGGACACAAGTGCCGTGATGGATACCAAGCGGAGCGCTCTCGCAGCGCACAAAAGCCAGCAGGAATGGCTTGGTGAAAGCCAGGGAATGAGCTCCTTTCTCTCTTCCATGGAGCAGATGTCAATGGAACTGGGCAGGATGTCCGGTTGTTTTGAGCATGCTGAGGG